>CAWVUN010000345.1:0-2960 GCA_963932495.1 uncultured bacterium | reverse complement strand
CAGTCGAACGTCAAAGGAAAGCGGCTTGATCATCTTCCCATACTCCACATTTGACTATAACTCCTAAACCACTTGAATCGACCATTAGATATATGAAATTATCTAGCGGGGGGGAAACTTCCCGCGATAAAAATCGAAATTTGGCGGGGAATGAATAGAGGGCAGTAAAAAGCGTAATAAAAAAATCAGGGTTCGAGTTAAACCCGAACCCTGATTCTAAACAACTTCGATTATGTGCGCTAAAAAAACATTAGTACAATATCTAATTAATGTGCCCTACATAAACGTAAATGGTATCTGTTACTCCAGGGTTATAAGGAACGTGGTTCCCTTTTGCAAAAACTGCCTTGATCGTATGAAGACCTGGTGTTAAGTCCAATTTCTTACAGGTGGATCCATCGCCCATATGAACATGATTTGCGTCTTTTGCTAAAGGCATATTGAAATTCGGTAATGCAAGATCATCAATTAATAGATGATGATGCCCTTTACCTTCATTAACCCCATTTTTAGCTGGCTCAGCAGTATAACCATTAAGAGTCATACAAACTTCCACAGGACCAAAATGTTGAGATGCCGTAGCTGGTTTTGTAATAGTTACTCCTGCAGTACCAATGACTGCATCCTTATGATTACTAATGCCTGCTATACATCCAGAAATAGCCAATGCTGATCCCAAAACTAAAGCTACAAGTAGATTTCTCAATCTCATAATTCCTCCCTCAAAAAAATAAAATTACAACCACGCAAGCTGAGAAACCCCCAAGCGCGACTTAACCAAAAACTAAATATTTAAAGCTTTGAAAGTATTGAGGATATTATAAAATAAAAAATCCTAAAATCAAACTTAGGTTTTAAAAAAATCGCAGAAATCAACTAATGGCTGAAAAAAACAAAATTACTTCTAATTTAAAAACACGGTTCCGTGTTATTAAAGGCAAAGAAATCGCCCTCGGGCCCGGCAAAGTGGCTTTATTAGAAGCTATTGAAAAAAAAGGATCTATTTCCTCTGCCGCCAAAAATTTGGGGCTAAGCTATCGCCGAGCATGGGATATGGTAGACACAATGAACCGCTCATTTAATAATCCTTTAGTATTGGGGGCTATCGGGGGGAAGAAAGGAGGTGGGTCAATCCTTACGCCGACAGGAAAACAATTGGCCTTGGCGTATAGAAAAATGGAAAAAAAAGCAATGAAAGCCGTTCAAAAAGAATGGAAAACCATTGAATTTTTTTTAAAACCCTGAGTGTTAGAGTTCCAATTCCTTACACATAAAAAATATCTACTGTTAAGCATATTGTAAAATTTAATCTTCTTTATCTCTCTTTTCTACTTTCTATTTCTAACCCTACAAATTTTAATTTAATATGATCGTCAGGTAAAAGACTGTAGGCGTCGGTTTCGTCCAAGTATTCATGCGAATCAAAGCTTTTAATCGTAAACCCGGCTTGGCGAACATCCTCTAGCAAGTTATCTGCAAACTCATCCTCTATGTCGACTAAAGTTTCCAAATATCCTGGTATTAGCCTCCCAAAAAACTGAGGGCTTTTCGACTCTCTTAAAATCTGTCTTTCTAAGTCTGTATCTACTACTCCAAGTTTTCCATCTGGCAATAAAGCCTCAAAAGCCCAGTTTAGAAATTTATATCTATCCTCACGGCAAAGATGATGTAAAAATTTGTTAACCCAAATAGATCCTAAAGGCTCTCGTACATCAGCTTTTTCAGGAAAATCAATTTTCAAAACCTCAATATTCGACTTTACTTCCAAATCTTTAAAATGGGAAAGACTCTCTAAAATAAAAGGAATTCTATCCGTCAAATATAATGTTGGAAATGAATCGGGCCATTTATCGATTAAACTAAATCCTACTAACCCCGTAGCAACATCTAAAACAGGCTCATCTCCGATCGAATCGGAATCTTGAATAGGCTCTTCCCAAGGAAAATTTTTTGTTTCATGCAGGTAAAAACTATAGCTCTCGGCTAATAATCTTACAATTTTGGAATCTTCCAAAAAAGAAACATCCTTTTTCATAAATTCCGCTAACTGGCGAAATAAAACCTCCATTCTCTCAAATAAGCCTGATAAAGGTTGCTCCAAAGAATAACCTTCCGGATCATTTCTCAAAACCCACTCAATATGGTCAAAATTTAAGTAGACCATGGGTCGTTCATGTTGAACATATATTAGATCAGCTAAATCAATCATAATTTCTGGATAGACATACCGAACCAAGTAATTAAAACAGTCCTGATGTTCTTCTCCACCTGTTCCAGGAAAAAAGCCTATTCGACTATCCAGATATTCGAATAATTGACGAACGCGTAGGTCCATCTCTAGGGATGATGAATAATCCAAACCCAAAAAAGAACGACCTTTTTTTGTAAGCAAAGGTAATTTATTTTCTGAACAATCGAAAATTAAGAGGTCCGTCATTTAGCTAATATCTATAAGAGTCTAAGATTTAAAAAGCTGAAAAAAGGTAAATCGCTATTATGAATGATGAGCGTTCAAAAAGATCTTAACCTTGATGAAAAAAATGGTACCAATTCTATCACGATCCTATTTAAATACCGAAACAGGACCGACAAATGTCCAAAATCTAAGTTCAAATTTAAAAGCGTGTTAAAAAATGAATTTATCTACTTCCAATTCCAAATAGCTCTTCCCAACAAATAAAAAGTTATAAAAATACAGGGCAGTACATAAGGAACTGCCATAAAAGCTTCTCCTGTATACAACCGAAAACATGAATGCAAGATGCGAGCTGCATATAGAATTGCCATTACTAAAGCAAGGGTTCTTCCTTCTCTATAAATATAATAAGCTCCAACCCCATTTAAAACTAACAAAAGCACTCCAGTTGCAAACGCTAACCAGCCTAAATTAAAAGGGGGCAACAACCAAAAAAACAAACAAAAATAAATTATATTTAAAATAAAAAAACTAACCCCTGCTA
>CAWVUN010000344.1:0-2960 GCA_963932495.1 uncultured bacterium | reverse complement strand
TAATGAATAAATAACTAGTGCCGAAATACAGCACTATCCCAATATGTGCAGCTATCTGATGGTAGTTTTCTATTACAAGCCCAGGTCTATATACCCCAGGAAGGTGAAACTCCCAATAATAAGGAGTGAAGGTATTTTTAGTTAAAAGAAGAAATAAGTGAAAAATAAAAACGCCTTTTAGAGCGTTAGAAATATTTATTTCTTTAAAGGATCGATTATGGATTAGCTTTCCGACTACTATAAAAAAGGGAGCTATAACCCAAAACAAAAGCGGAACAATAATCCGGTTAAGATTAGAAAACCAAACTAAAACGTATTCTGATCCAAACTTGGTTTTAAAAATGTCAAAAAGAGGGAATTGTAGAGAAAAGTAAAATAGGCGGTCTAATTTGGATTCATAGCTTAATATAAGATAACAAGCAGCAAATATGAATAGACCCGCAAGAGGAAGATCGATCTTTAATCTATTTAGCAGCGTATTGCTGATTAATTTCAAAACCAAGATCTAGGTTCTACTTTTACTATTGCGCTGGTGGGAACTCTACAATGTCGCTTCAGTTTCTGAAGCGACCTTCATAGTCCATTCCATAACCAACTACAAATTTGTTTGGGATTTCAACACCGATATAGTGAGTTTCGACGGCAACCTGCCTATTAGTTTTTTTATCGAGTAAAGAGCAGATCTTAATAGACCCTGGGGAGCTCTTTTCTAAATGTTCTTTAAGTAGTTTGAGGGTTATACCCGTATCAATGATTTCGTCGATAAGTAGAATATCCCTACCTTTTATTGTTTCTCTTGGTTCATGATGAATTTGAAGATCCCCGGAGGATGATTGCTCATCGTGACTAGAAGCAATAATAAAATCTACGTTTACAGAACCTTCGATATGTCGGATGAGGTCTGAAAAAAATACACACGCCCCTTTGAGAACGCCTATTGCTAGCAAGTTTTTATTTTCATAGTCTTTGGAAATTTGCTTCGCTAGTTTTTTGACCTGTTTCTGAATTTCTTGTTCAGTAAATTGAACTTCCCAATCTTTCATCGCATGTATTAAGTTAGATTTTGGACGTTTGAAAAAGGAACCTCATCTAAAGTATACAAAGTCATAATATAACCAAGGGTTAAGATAAGCTTTAATCTTACCATAATTGTATATCTTAACCTTTTTAATCTTGAAAAAAGCTCTATATCTATAGATTAGTAAAACTTTCTATTTGTAATAGTCATTAGGAATATTCTTATTCTTGGTAAGAGTGAGGGTCTGGGCTAATATTCTACTCAATTTCTTCAAAAGTATATAAAGCACTATCAGACTTTTGATGAATTGTATTTCATTTAACCCCGGACGCCTAGCTAAATTTGAAGTTCCAAAACAGGTTTAGGGTTTTCTCGTTTTTAGTCGATCGAAGCGATGACCTTGAACCCTGCTTTTTCTATCTTCTTAGTCACGTTTTCGGTTTGGCAGAGATCAAGCCGAAAAGAAAAAACTTGCTTGTGCCCAGATTTCCGATAGGGTGCCATGCCGACAGTTATGATGTTCAGGTTTTCCGCTCGGATGATTTTTGAAACTTTATCAAAGTTATTTGGATCATTCCCCATCACCACGTCAATTCTAGAACTGGAGTGGAGAATTCCCATGATATCGATGAAAAGCCCTAACATATCCATGATGGAAATGATCCCGGCTAGTTTGTTTCTTTTCAAGACTGGTAAAGCACCGATTTTGTTCTTATAGATAACTAAGGCGGCGTCTTCTATGTTGGTTTCAGGAAACACCACGAGAGGGCTTTTTGTCATAAAGCTTTCTACCTTGATTTTAGCGGGACTTAAACCGTTGGCCGAACTTAAGTTAGAGGTGAGGAAGGACGAACGCACGTCACTTTCCGAAATAATTCCCAACAATTCACCATTAGTGTCCACAACAGGTAGGTGGCGGATAGCGTTTTTCTGCATCAACTCTTGAGCTTTTTTTAAGGAAAGACCTTTTTTGACAGTGATTGGGTCTTTGACCATTACTTCGCCGACTATCATGATTGCTTCTCCTTCTGTTGAGTTTGGGGTAGCAAGTTTCTTATCTGGTATACGTTGCGCTGGTTTATAAATAGTTTTTAAAACATTGTAAGCTTTTTTTTGTTTTGTTTAAATAATGATAGCAAAAGAGGAACTTATATTCGGAAAAAAATAAGGCATTATAATTTTTTTATTCACTCAATCTGAGATTCAAATGATTGAATCTAGAGTAATATCCGCCTTTGGGTTTTTGAAGGTGAATTATTTTTTAGTTTGTCTTATGTAAATAGGAAAAATATATTTGCAATCGGATTTATTAAAATTCGGAATTCCAACCAATGAAAGTGGAAAATACTTGAAATATCGAGTCAATAACGACTACAATATGGACCGATTTTCTCTCAGTAGTTCGGATAACCCGTTTTATGGGAAATGGTTAATTTTTAAATAAAAGAGCCTTGTGTAACTAGCTCACTTTAAATACAATTGTGTAGATAAAGTATGTACACTGATTCTTTAATTTACTTATTGGCGTTATTTCTTAAAGCTTTCAATTTTAGGATGTCTTTGATTTCATAAAGGGTTATGTTCTTTGGTATCAAAATTGCATTTATGATCGTGGTTTATTGTGATTATTATTAGAACTTACAGGATAGATATTAAAAATATTGATGAAATACTCTGCATTTCCTAAAAAACAGGGGCTTTACGACCCCGAGTTTGAAAAAGATAGCTGCGGCGTAGGCTTTGTCGTGCATATGGATGGGAAAAGTACCCATCAGACTGTCGTTGACGGCTTAGAGATATTAAAAAAACTTGAGCACCGTGGTGCTTGCGGTAGCGACCCATTGACGGGCGATGGAGCTGGGATTCTTATTCAAACTCCTCATAAGTTTTTCAAAAAAGCTTGTTTCGCTATTGGTTTCGAATTACCCGAAAGGGGACATTA
>CAWVUN010000343.1:0-2978 GCA_963932495.1 uncultured bacterium | reverse complement strand
TTTTACCTTATTTTTTAGCCGCTTTAGCGATGGTGTTTTTACAAAAAAAATATGATTATTTTTCTTCAGGTCAAAAAAAGACAATCATAAGGTATGCAGCTGTTTCAATTGTGATGGCGTTGATAATGCTTGGACCCTTTTTGTCTATTCCGGGGATAGATACCAAGCTTCCGATGCCTTTCTATTTTGTATATAAGTTCATACCCGGAGGCTCGGCTATGCGGGTTCCAGCGCGATTTGCTTTTCCATTTTTAATGACTTTATCGGTTTTATGCGGATTTGGAATTTCATTAATAATAAAAATATTGAAAGAACGATCTATTGCGCTAAAGTCGGGCACAGTCGCTTTCTTGATAATTATATTTCTTTTTGAATATCAGATAAAAGGTATGGGAAGTCGCGATTTAAAAGCGGAAAACGAATTTCCAGAAGTTTATCGATATCTAAAAGAATCTCCGCAAAAAGGGCCTGTGTTTGAATTGCCAATAAATAGAATATCAAAGTTCATTTACCTGCATTATCAAACGGGGGACTGGCGACCAAGGTTAGGCGGCTTTAGCGGTTGGGAACCCCCGTATTATGAGGAGATGAGTCGACACGTAAACAAGTGCTACGATGAATATTGCTATAAACTGCTAGAACTTTTACCGCTGCAAACGCTTGTTGTTCATTTAGATAGATTGGATCTTTACGGAAAAATGATTTGGAACAAAGCAGATTTAAGGAAATATGGATTCGAAGGACCTAAAAAATTTGGCTCTGATTTAGTGTGGGAAAAAGTGAATAACGACTCAAATTTAGTGGAGGCAAAGCTAAAGCCTTCAAATATTTATTTGATGTCTGATAATTATGGGGTTGTAGTTATTCTCAATTTTAAGCCCGAGAACAAAAATGGTTGGGTAAGTTTTTCCAAAAATTTGAAATTTAATTTTACAATAGAAACCAACGATGGAAAAAAAGTTGTTATGCAGAAAGACTTAAGGAATCCTCATTTTATTTTACCCGACAGATCCTTTGATAAAATTACCGGAATTTTCACACGACTTGGGGTAGAACTAGAAGCTATAAAGTCTATAGAGATAAAGGGAACGGAAATTATTTCAGAACGTTATTTGCAACAAGACTTTGTTTCTTTTAATCCTTCTAACCAATTTGGCGACAAAGCCTCTGAAGTGGATTTCGAAATAGGTTCTATTACAGGAGTAAAAAATAACGACACGTTTAAACAAGGGCAAAAATTTAGAATGTTAGCTCCGCTAAAAAATATTGGTAAAGATTTTTGGTTAGACTTCCAATCAAACGCCAAGCTTTACGACACTACAAATGGCAGCGTATTTTTGACAAAGCGTTGGTATAAAGACTTAAATAACGATCTTTGCCGTTTTACGGGGCAGCTGGTTAAAGAAATCAGATTACCCATTGAATCTATTATCGCGCCCGAAGAAAGCGCAAATTTTTATATTCACGAAAAAGCTCCCGATCAAATAGGAAAATATCGGCTAGTTTTTGGATTATCACGCAAAAACCAAAATGGTTTCACTGAATTAGAAAACGAGTCCCAAAAATGCTTTAATATAAGCGTTAAAGAAGCTTCTAATCCTTATAGTTATGGTAATTTGGCGAGATTTTTTAAGATGTCCACCACGGCTGAAGGAAAAATAAGCATTGCAGAGTTTGAAAAATTATCCAGGGACGAACAGATCGAAAGAATTGTACTTGCAACTGAAATTATTAAAAATGCGGGAGGTTCCAAAGCTCCAAAATTTAATCCGGAGGATTTACATCTACGCGAAAAAGTTTTGGAGATTGCTAAATTTATTTTAACTTTTTGATTTATTTGTCAGAATGTTACTTCTTGCATGGCTGTTTAAGAGCTCTTACGATATAGATATATAAAACTATCAGATGAACGATAAGAAATTAGACGGACAGCTCGCAAACCATTTTTCCCCCAAACGAGTTCTTGTCATTACCAGCGACGTCCCTTTTGTTGAAGGCGGTCATAGGGTCATCGCTCGCGCATTATGCAAAGCGTTGCAAAATGCGGGACACCAAAGCGAAGTTTGGACAACGCCTCAGAATCGTTTTGGACACCAACTTAAGGCTTACTTAGCCACTTGGTTGACGGACATATCAGAAAGCGGGGATGGACTGCCGGTAGATCATGTTATTTCATTGCGCTTTCCGAGCTATGCGGTGCGACACAACCGTCACAGTTGTTGGTTAAACCATCGTATGCGCGAGTATTACGATTTATGGGAATCGTATTCAAAAAAATTATATAAAAGACAATTCATCAAAGAATCTATTCGACGGAAACTAATTTTTACCGCCGACCAATTTCTTCTTGGGCCCAAACGAATAAGACTATTCGCTCAGTCTAAAAATATTCAAGGACGACTTTCCCGATTTGGCGATCATGATTCGGAACTTTTATATCCGCCGCCTCCAGAAAGAAATTATCACGAGGGACCTTTCCCAAAAACAATTTTAAGTGTTGGGCGATTGCATCCCCTGAAGCGACCGGAGTTACTGATAAGAAGCTTTGCCCTCATGGATAAAAGTTGGAAATTAGTCATTGCGGGTCGCGGGCAAGAAGCGGTAGAGCTTAAAGAATTGGCTCAGAGTTTAGGGGTCGCGGGTAGGATCGATTGGAAGCACGAAGCGGACGACGAAGAATTGTGCGAGTTATACGCTAACTGTCGAGTGGTGTTTTACGGTCCTGTCGACGAGGATTATGGCATGGTTCCCGTCGAAGCCTACGCGAGCGGCAAACCAGTTATTACTTGCGTCGATAGCGGTGGCGCGAAAGAATGGGTGGAAGATGATGTCTGCGGCAGCATTGCCGAACCCGATCCCAAATCGGTAGCCGAAGTGCTTGAGTTCTATGCAAATGAAGAAACCGCTCGAAAATTTGGCGGAGAAGGACGAGAGCGTGTGTCCAGAGTCACTTGGGAAAGTATCATCAAGAAGCTGTT
>CAWVUN010000342.1:0-2983 GCA_963932495.1 uncultured bacterium | reverse complement strand
AGTATGGATATTAGTTTCGTAGGTTTAAAAAAACAAACAAAAATAAATTATATTTAAAATAAAAAAACTAACCCCTGCTACCCTAAATTTCTTTTCCCTTTTAGGATCGTTTACTGCATCAATTCGATCCAATATTTCCATAAACTTATGACCCTTTGATTTTTTAAACCTACGAAACTAATATCCATACTATTAGCCGACCATTGCGGTTTTAGCTCGGGTATGATACCGTTCCAAATTCTCGATTTTTGAAGTTTACCACTTAACCAACGTCTTTAGAACGTTCCTCTTTCATACCACAATGGTCTCTGCATCAGAACAACTCGAAATATTCAAACGCGGAACGGCCGAAATCATAGAAGAAAAAGAACTAGGCCTGCGGATTGAGAACTCCATCAAAACGAGTAATCCTCTGCGCGTTAAGGCAGGTTTTGACCCTACAGCTCCAGATTTGCACTTAGGCCACACGGTTCTTTTACAAAAAATGAAACAGTTCCAAGATTTAGGTCATCAAGCCGTATTTTTGATCGGCGACTTTACTGGAATGATCGGCGACCCAACAGGAAAATCTGAAACACGAAAAAGTCTGACGGAAAAACAAGTAAAAGAAAACGCAGCTACTTATTTAGAACAAGTCTTTAAAATCCTAGATCAAGATAAAACAGAAGTTGTATACAATAGTCATTGGATGAATAAGTTTACTTCTGCCGATATGATCCACCTCGCGGCTAAGTATACTGTTGCAAGAATGCTGGAAAGAAACGACTTTCAAAAACGCCTTTCTAAAAAAATTCCTATTTCAATGCATGAAATGTTCTACCCACTCATTCAGGGATACGATTCTGTGGCTATCAAGGCAGATATTGAGTTGGGAGGAACTGACCAAAAGTTTAATCTTTTAGTAGGAAGAGAACTGCAAAAAGACTATCAACAAAAGCCTCAGCTTATTTTGACCATGCCACTTTTAGAAGGAACCGACGGCGAACAAAAAATGAGCAAAAGCCTTGGTAACGCTATCGGGATAGCAGAGCAACCTCGAGAAATGTTCGGAAAAATAATGTCTATTTCCGATTCGCTGATGTGGCGTTATTTTGAGTTATTAAGCGATATTCCTGTTCAAGAGATCAAAGACCTGATTCAAAAAACAGAATCAGGAGAAATGAATCCTAAAGACGTCAAGGTACGTTTGGCAAAAGAAATAATTTCTCGCTTCCACAATCCAGAGTCTGCCGATCAAGCGGCAAACGAATTCGAAAATGTTTTTAAGAAAAAACAACTTCCAGACGAAATTCCAACAATTCCATCATGGGGTTCTGAGCCCATTTGGGTGTGTAAAGTTCTAACCGATAATAAGATGACAAAAAGCTCATCTGATGCCAGAAGAATGATCCAACAAGGGGCAGTAAGCATAGATGGTGAAAAAATAAGCGACCCAAATACTCAATTAGAAGGAAACAGAGAATACTTGATTAAGGTAGGGAAAAAGAAGTTTCTAAAAATCTTGCCTTAGTTTTCTTAATGCGACCTCAAAACCTTAACTAATCTTTTTTATTATGCCAGGCAAACCTAACTCATATTTAAAATCATTGATTGCAGATCTACCAGGAGGTTCTAAAGTTCGGCAAATGATCGAATCTGATAGCGACCTTGGCGACATTGTGTCGCAAGCTCGGCTAGAAAAAAAATGCTGGCATAAATATGACGAAGTAATTCAAGATGGAGAAACTGGAAAATCCTTGCTCATTAAGTTTGGATACGCAGATATGTTAAAAGAATGCGAGCTTGGGGATCGTCAAGAAATGTTTGGATTCATGATGCAAATTGAGGACGTCTCCTTCGACCTCGCTGAGGACGAGAACGAAGAAGACGGTTAACTTACTTTAAATTTATTAGGAACAACTTTTCATTCCGCGTTTTTCTAAATATTTTTGATGATAATCTTCTGCTAGATAATATATTGGGGCTTCTGTAATTTCAGTGACCACAGGACTGCGATATTTTCCAGATGCTTGGAACGTTTCTTTGGACTCCTCAGCTACCCGCTTTTGTTCCGTACTATGATAATATATAGCCGAACGGTATTGAGTTCCTATATCTGGTCCTTGCCTATTCAAAGTAGTAGGGTCATGTTTCTTCCAAAAAACATCGAGCAATACTTCGAAAGAAACTACCTCAGGATCAAAAATCACTTCAACTGCCTCTGCATGTCCACTTCTTCCAGTACAAACCTGTTCGTAGGATGGATCTGGTGAGTTTCCTCCAATATACCCGACAGAAGTTTTTTTAACGCCTTCAACCAATTGAAAAGCTAATTCTACCCCCCAAAAACATCCAGCGGCAAACGTTGCCTTCTTCATTGTATCCTCCAGTTAATTCATTAAGTCCAAAAGAACTCTAAGTTTTAAATAATTTAAAAAACCTTCCCATTGTAACATCCAAATCAAGGGACTTTTTCTAGAATCATAAATTCTACATAATTTAATTAAATATTATTTTTATAGGGCTTTTTCTTGACAAAACATAAGATAATTTGTTTAAATTAATAATATTTAAACAAAAAATAATGCACTTTAAAGTTATTAAAAATTAAAAATGAAAACTTTGGGAAAAAATCGCTTCCTTCTGAACAAAAAGCAAAATTGGCAATGGATCCAAGTTTCTATTTTAATTTTAATTATTATGTCTTGCGGAGCTTGCGGTATTGCTGCAAAGACCCGGGCGGCAATAAAAGGCGATGTTAAAATGTATGTCGATATATCGCCAAAAGTTAATACAGATAATCCCTTACCTGTCGATGTAGTCTGGGTATATAACGAAGACCTTTTAAACGAACTTTTAAAATTAACGTCAAAATCTTGGTTCGAAAAGAAAGAGCAATACCGAAGAGACTTCCCCTCTAATAGCGGGTTTGAAGTCTGGTCATGGGAATGGACACCAGGGCAAAAAGTACCCATGCAGGAAATTCCCACAAGAACAAATGCTA
>CAWVUN010000341.1:0-2998 GCA_963932495.1 uncultured bacterium | reverse complement strand
GCCTATTTAAGAAGTGCTAGAATTATTATCTCAGCCTACTTCATAAATCGATTCTCAAAATTGCACCAACAACTCGAATACAAGACCTTGAATCTCTTGGTTCTTGATATTATCAAAATCATGCAGGACACAATTCGTTAGGAGTTTAATGTGTTGAAAAAAATCCAGAAGATTAATCTGCGCCGTTTACTTCTTCTCATGTTCAAATGAATCAATTCCTTCCTAAAAAAAATCTTCTCAAATGAAAAATTTTATATTAAATAAAAACCAATATTTCGAGTTGGAAAATTTGGCTTTAGGGGTCTTTAAACCTCTAGAAGGCTTCATGGGATTGAAAGAAGTTCAAAGCATTGTGGAAACTATGCGTTTGCCTAATGGATCTCCCTTCCCTATACCTATTCTGTTGGATCTGCCTGAAGATCAATATGAAATTGCAAAAAGTTCAGAAAGTCTCGATCTTTTTTTTGATGAAAAGCATGTTGGTGAAATTATTCTTACAGATGTATTTAGAATTAATAAACCTGAATTTGCTCTTAAAGTTTTTGGGACTGACAGTCCAAAACATCCGGGAGTGGAGCACCTTTATCAAATGGGAGAAACGTTTGTTGGTGGGCCGGTTAAGCTTTTTCATCGAGTTTCGTCCGATTACTCGGATCATGAGTTAACTCCGGAAGAAACAAAGTCATTTTTTAAGCAAAAAGAATGGAAAACTATTGTTGGTTTTCAAACGCGGAACGTACCACATAGAGCTCATGAGTTTTTACAAAGAACTGCATTAGAGCATGTTGACGGTTTATTCATCCAACCACTTGTGGGGCGCAAAAAAGCGGGTGATTTTACTACTGAAGCGGTTTTGACAGGTTATAAAGCTTTAATTACGGAGTTCTTTCGCGAAGATAATATATTATTAGGCGTTCTTTCAACTTCGATGCGGTATGCTGGGCCGCGCGAAGCTATTTTTCATGCAATTATTCGTCGAAATTTTGGGTGCACTCATTTTATTATTGGTCGCGATCATGCCGGAGTAGGGAACTATTATGGTAAATACGATGCGCACGCATTATCACGCGAATTCGAAGGTGAGTTAGATATTGAGATTATGAGACTGCACGGTCCATATAATTGTGTACTTTGCGGAGGCATTGTGACTGAAAAAACTTGTCCGCATCTTAAAACAGCTCCGCAATCCACACAGCAAATCAACGGCACTGATATCCGGAATATTCTTACTAGAAAATCCGATCCTGATCCTAAGCTCATGCGCTCCGAAGTTGTACAAAGTCTTGCCAATTTGAAAATATTCGTCGAATGAACGAGTCCGCAACAAGCGGAGAGGTAATGTTCTCGTTGTTCCAAAATAAATAAATGATACTATATATCAAAAGTGAGGCTGCGATCCTTTTGAAAATTGATTTGTTTGAAAACTGGAGTGTTCGTATTTCCGGATGATATAAAAAAAAGTTCCGGAGTAGGTAGAACGTTTACTTTTAGCTCTCAAATCTTAATTAATCTTTTTATTTGTAAAGCGGATTACTTATCAATTTAAACCTTCTGGAATTGTCTTGATGCAAAAAAAAGTTCCTTTGTTTCATCCATTCTTGTTTGCTTGCTACCCAATATTTTATTTTTATGATCAAAATAAATATGAAGTGTGGTTTCAAAATGTAATAACGCCTTTAGCTTTTTCGCTGTTAGTTGCTATCATTTTGTTTTTATTTTTTTTTCTATTGGTCAAAGAAAAGCACAAGGCGGGATTGTGTGCTGTTTTTTGTTTGATTTTGTTTTTTTCCTACACGTCGTTCATCCAACAGTTAAGTCGAAGTTCTGCTGGTCTGTGGATATTAAATGCAGATCCGAACCTATATGTATCGTATTTAATACTGATATTTACTGTTTTGATACTGATTAAAAAGTCTCAAAGTGATTTTTCAAAGTTATCCTCTATCTTAAACTTTTTTTCTTTAATTCTATTATCTTTTCCAATTTATAGTCTCATAAACTTTGAGTTAACTATTTCCAAAGTTAGCGGAAATTTGAGGATTAAAAAAGAACAGATTATATTACCGGAACTTAAGAATAAAAAGAAACCTGATATTTATTATATTATTTTGGACTCTTATCCCAGAGAAGATATCGTTAAAGACTTTTATGGATTTAACAATAGCGATTTCATCCAATTCTTGAAGGGTGAAGGGTTTTACATTGGGAATAAGAGTCGGTCTAATTATCCCGCAACGGGGACGTCTTTATCCTCGAGCTTAAATATGGGGTTCGTTACAACTCATAATGCCAAAATGGAATCTCATAAAAGCGATAGTTGGCCGCTTTTTGAAGATATAGAAAACAATAGAGTTACCGAACTTCTAAAATCACAGGGGTATAAGTATATTCATTTTACTTCTGATATAAGTGTAACTGACTTCAATAAAAATGCCGATTCGGTAATGACATCACCCTTTTGGTTTCCGGCTTTTACCGTTGGCTTTGCAAACAGTACTATATTAAAAAAATTAAATCTAAATATTTTTAATAGTGTAAAAATTCGTCAGAAAACCATTCTTTATGCTTTTGACAAATTGAAAGAAATACCAGATGATCGCGCTCCAACATTTACTTTCGCACATTTAATGATTCCTCATTGGCCTTTAGTTTTCGACAGAAATGGAAACACTCCTAAAGGTTCGGAGGGACAAGGGTTAGATGGATATATTGAGTTTCTAAGGTTTGCAAACAAAAAAGCGGAAAGTTTAATACAAGACCTTATTGCGCAGTCTGAAATTGAACCAATTATTATTCTACAAGGGGATCACGGATCGGAACATCTTGGATTATGCATAGAGCCTGATGAGTTACTCTTAAAGGAGAAGCTAGCCATTTTAAACGCTTATTTAGTTCCAGAAGAAATAAAAGAGGGACTATATGAGTCAATCTCTCCAGTTAACACATTTAGAGTTATTTTTAATCGGTATTTTGGTGCGAATTTGAAGCTTTTAGAAGA
>CAWVUN010000340.1:0-2999 GCA_963932495.1 uncultured bacterium | reverse complement strand
ACCCAGCAAGAAATAGAATCGGTATTGGAAAATTATAAATTACCTAATGGCGATATTTGGACTCTGCCTATATTTCTTCAAGTATCAGATAAAGCAATCAAAGGATTTCAAAAAGGGAGTGTAATAGCTCTTACAGATGAAAATACTGGTCAACCGTTTGCTACTTTAAAAATTAGCGATCTATTTAAAATGGATCGTGAAAAGTTCGCACAAAAAATGTTTGGCACCTTTTCAAGGGAGCATCCAGGAGCCGCACGATTAATTAACGGCGAAGCCAACTTTTTAGGCGGCGAAATAAACCTAATCCAAAGGCTTCCTAAGCCTGACTCGATCAGATCTTATATTTTAAAGCCAAAAGACACACGAGTTATTTTTGAACATAAAAACTGGTTTCGAGTCGTGGGGTTCCATACGCGAAATGTGATTCATAAAGGCCATGAACACATTCAACTAAAAGCACTAGAAGATTATCATTGCGATGGACTATTTGTCAGTCCCGCTATAGGCCCCAAAAAGAAAAACGATTTTCTAGGAGGCATTGTGTTACGCGCCTATCAGGCAATGATAGATTATAATTTATATCCAAAAAATAAAGTTTTAATTGGAGCTTTTTCTTCATATTCAAGGTACGCAGGCCCTAGAGAAGCTGTTTTTACTGCCCTTTGTAGGAAAAACTTTGGTTGCTCACACTTTGTATTGGGCAGAGACCATACCGGTGTCAAAAACTTTTACGAGCCCGACGCCGTAGCAAAGCTTTTTGAAAAAATTGGCGATATAGGAATAACCCCAGTGTTTTATGGTGAAGTAACCTATTGTCCTGATAAAAAACATCATCACTTTACGGATAAAAAAGCATCGTCAGACCTTTACGAAATTAGCGGCTCTAAAGTACGTGATTTGCTGCAAAAAGGCGAAAACCTACCAGCCTGGTTATTGCGAGAAGACGTTTCTGAAACTCTTATAGAAGCTGTAAAAAATGGAGAAAAAATCTTTGTCGACTGATTTACGACATGATTTTAATTAGCCTCTTCCTCGTTTTATTTTCCGGGTATCTTTTATCCGGTTCATTTTGCAAGGATTTGCCTTCTGAAGAGCGTTTGTCTCTTTCCTTTCCTATAGGGATTGCTCTAACCACTTGGTCAATTTGGCTCGCACTAGCATTCAAAGTTAGCATTTCCCCTATTCCCTTTCTATTTTTTCAAGCGTTATTATCTTTATTACTTTTACAGCTTAATTCAAAAACCAGTCTCTTCCTTAAAACCAACATAAAACTTTCGGTTAATATCCCTCTACTTTTGATCGGAACGTTAATTTTATTTTCTTTAATTTTCAATTTTATATTCCCCGTATTAGTACCTGATGGTGTTTACTATAAAGCTCTCGGAAAAGTAGTGATTCAGGAAGGCGAAATTATGGCATTTCGCAATCGTACTGTCATTCCAGATCAAAATCGAACCCTCGGCTTTCATATGATTTCCTCATATTGGCAATTATTTGGAAGCGACTACCACAAACTAACCCAAACGTTTCTTTACACTAGTCTTTTAGGCCTATTCTATTCTTTAATCCGCAGGTTTTTAACCAAAAGACATTCAGTAGCATTTCTACTTTTATTAGCTACTGCGCCAATGGTTTGGTGGCATTCATTTTTATATTTAAATAATTTGCAAGCAGGTATTTATTTTTTTGCAGCAAACACCTATTGGTTCATCGCGTATCGAGATAAAAAGCTCAATTTACTTTTTTTAGCCTCATTTCTTTTTATGTGCGCTCAATGGACTCGATATGAACTCAGCGTTATCTTTTGCGCTACATTGGCTGTTTCCATTTTCTTTTCAATAAAAGAAAGCAACCCTAAGTGGGTATGGAACTTATTGTCGTTTCCGTTATTCTTTTCTGGATTGTGGGCAGGCTATAGCTATATTTTCTATCCAGAACAAAAACAGACAATTCAATTTGCCGTCTTATTTCTATTTTTAGCGAGTTTTATTTTTATAGCACCATTAGCGATTCGATTTAAAAGTTTATTATTTCGCGCTTGGCCTGGAATGCTATTTTTTATTCCGATTATCTACTTCCTTGGAGTCACAGGTATTTTCGGCTTAGAAAAAGGGGTCATCATTTCGAATATTGTATGGGCAAAAACCATTAATAATGCTTTATGTCAGTCTGTGTGGGGACTTGGCATCCTCTTAACATTACTCATTCCCTTTTACTATTCAAACTTCGATCCACTAGAAAAAGCGATGTTCTTTAACTTCCTAGGAATCTTTGTAGGATTCACCTTATTGTTTTCCGCTTTGGTAAAAGGACATCCCATGATCGATCAATCCACATGGCAAAGAATACTATTTTTCTTTCAAAATCCAGGACAAATTGCCGTTAGAACTTCAAGCAGAGAATTTTTCATTCTATTTCCAACCCTGCTTCTCTTTTTAGGGATAATGATTTTGGGTGAGAAAAATAAACAAGGATTATTGCTTAAATTATTTAATATTTTTGATTCCAAAGCTATCTGGAGTCCTATAAAAATATTAGTTTTTAGTAATTTAATTGTCATAACCTTTTTTTTCTTATGGCCTAGAATTGACTTTTTAACAACACAATGGAATTTCAATCGCGACGATATATTAATATCGCAAGGTCCGCAAGACATTCCAAACCTGCACTTGGATACTTACATCATTGCTAGGGCCGCTTCGAAAAAAACGCCTGATAAGTCGGTTCTATATTTTCCCGACCCTATTGCCGCTCTAAGCTTCAGGGATAAACCATACGATTCGATTGGCGTATTCATGGCAATGGACCTACTTTACCCTCGACACGTTGTTTGGACTCAAAACGAACAAGAAATTCCATCCGACGCTAAAAACTACCCAAAATTCCAAGTAGCCTTTGATGGGTGGGAGTTAGATCAATGCCCAAAGAAATCAGCAAAGAAATCACTTGAGCATCATGGTTGGTATGTCTGTGAATTAAAGCGCTAGACCTTCGCATAT
>CAWVUN010000339.1:0-3000 GCA_963932495.1 uncultured bacterium | reverse complement strand
CTTGGAAATCCTATGTTTGCAAGTAGTTAATTCAATGACTCTTTAATTATTTTAACAGTAACATTTTGGACCAAATAAATATTTTTATGTTTAACATAAGAGGCTTTTAAACTTAATAGCTTAAATCGGCTTTAAATTCCACTTAACTCTTTGACTATTTTTGGGAAAAAACTGATAGTGATAAAAACCCGAATGGTTTCCACTTAATTTGAAAATTTGAGAGAAGGAAAGTTGGAATTTTTAGATTAAAGAGAGTCTTTAAAAGCTAATGCTTCCGGGTACTATATGACGTTCCTATTAAATTAGAAGAATAGGGGCCGAAAACTATGACTCCATTCAAGTTATATCTTTCCATAGGGTAAATGGCAAGTGAATTGTGGGTGGGGTAATTTTTATTATCTTGGTAGAAAAAAATAAAATTAAAAACTAAAAATAAGTTTTAAAAATGAATTCTCAATTCTTTTCAAAACGCTAGAAAATTGGGCTTTGGTTTTTCCCCTTTGGTTTCAATATTAATAGAATTTCAATGGTTTATTTGCTACTTTCTTGAGAGTAGACATTTTATGTAAATATTAAGGAAATGTGTTTTTTTAGTTGAATAGCTTTCTGGAATTGATCGGCTTCGCCTTTTTTAAAAGACCTGGAGATTAATGTCTAACTTAAAAGTACTTATCGTTGAAGATAGTTTGATTGTGCAAGAGGTTTTAAAGGATATTCTTTCCTCTGACTCTGAAATAGAAGTAATTGGAGCTGCTGGAAATGGGAGGGAAGGTGTCCAAAAAGCGGCAAAATATAAACCGGATATCATTACTCTTGATATCCATATGCCAATAATGAATGGGTTGGAAGCAATCGAAGAAATTATGGGAAGTCAGCCAATCCCTATTTTAGTGATTTCTAGTTCAGAAGATGCAAAAACGGCTTTTGATGCTTGTTCTAGAGGGGCGTTAGATGTATTTCCTAAAAGCAAACTAGATGCTACTACGGCAGATGCTTTAATCCATAAGATTAAATTATTGTCGAAAATCAAAGTAATCCGCCGTTTTAAACCAAAAAAAGATCGAGTTAACGCTCTTGAAGTAAATGATTCTTCCTATGGGAATAGTTCAAGCTTTGAAAAGGTTGTTGCAATTGCTTGTTCTACTGGAGGTCCTAAAGCACTTTCTGTCATCTTATCGGAATTGAATCCTCAGTTTCCTTATCCGATTGCAGTCGCTCAACATATGGAAAATGGGTTTGGGGAAGGGTTTGCCTCTTGGTTGAATGATGTTTCGTCTATTCCTGTTTGCGAAGCAAAGGACGGGGGGTTTTTAATTCCGGGAACAGTTCATATTTGTCCTCCAGAGTCCAATATGCAAGTTGAATCTAATGGCCAAATAAGTTTTCTAGGGATTAATGAGATGAATCCATTTAGGCCGTCTTGCGATACTTTATTGGCATCTTTTGCATATTCATTTGGAGACAAAAGTATTGGATTGATACTGTCTGGAATGGCAGATGATGGCGTTGCGGGAATAGAAAAAATTAAAGAAAAAGGTGGTATTACAATCGCACAAGACGAAGAAACCAGCGTGGTGTTTGGAATGAATGCTCGTGCTATTAGCGCAGGAGTAATTGGAACAGTTTTATCTCTAAACGAAATTCCTATGTATCTTAATCGTTTAGCGCGGAAGAATTAATCGATGAGAATTGACCCAATTAATTCAGCTCTTGATGTATTGCCATTTAGGCAACTCCTGGCCGAGCGCGTTTTTTGCGGTTATAAAGAAGACATATTAAGTCAATTGCCTACAGCTATATTACAACGAATGGAATTAACTCTAGTTGATAAAGCTGCCGAATATTTCAACCTCTTATTAAAAAATGAGGATGAATTAACAAATTTGGTAAATCTATTGACTGTGAATGAGACTTATTTCATGCGTGAACAAGGTCATTTTAATATTTTAACCAATCATATTTTTCCTGAATTCATTAAAAATAGAAAGGTAAATGAAAAGTTTAAACTTCTCAGTGCTGGATGCTCTTCTGGAGAAGAACTTTACTCAGCATTAATTGCTCTAAGTTTGAAGTATGGAAGAGATATCTTGAAAACGGTTTATGCTGAAGGAATTGATATTGATTCTGAAATATTGAAACGGGCTAGAAAAGGGGTTTTCTGTAAAAATTCATTTAGACATGTTGATGTTTATTTTGTAGATGCGTTCTTCACGGAAGAAAAAAAAGGAGAATTTAAAATTGCCGATAGTTTCCTAGATGCGGCCTTTTTTAGAAAAGATAATTTGGCGAATTCTGAATTTTGCATAGATGGAAAATGGAACGCGATTTTTTATCGTAATGTCTCTATTTATTTCCTATCAACCGCCAGGAAAAAAATTTTTAGAAATTTATCTAATGCCTTGAAAAAACCAGGTTATTTGTTTACTGGAATTGTCGAGACTAATCATCATAACTTTGATGAGTTACCCCTTAAAGAAATTGACGATCATTATGTGTTTACCACTAGAAAGGTGGCTGTTGAGAAGATATCCCTTAATACGAGCAACTTTAAGAATGATAAAGTCAATAAATCTTCTCGAATTAAGCCAAGGTTACCTTCTTTTAAATATATAGAAAGAAAAATAAGTAAGAATACAGTTGAGAATAAAAACAAACCAGTAGCTATATATGAAACTATTTTTAAAAAAGCGTTAGATTTGGCTAGGAATAGAGATCGGCAAAAAGCTTTAAAACAAGCCCAAACACTTTTTTTAAAGCGGACTCCTACCATAAAAGATTATTTGTTACGTGCTAACATACTGGTTGGCATAGAAAAATTAGATGAAGGTTCATCTGACTGCTTATGCGTTCTAGAAATGGAAGAATGGAATCGGGAAGCATACTTACTGTTGGGGATTATTGGACAGTTGAAAAATAATATCTCTGAAGCGATAAGGCGTTTTAAGGGAGCGATTTATATTGACTCCACTTGTTGGTTGGCGCACTTTTACCTTGCTGAGA
>CAWVUN010000338.1:0-3007 GCA_963932495.1 uncultured bacterium | reverse complement strand
TACCAAATATTATTTTAAAAATTTCCCCAGAAGGCGAAAGCAAAACCTCCAAAGCTACAAACGCCCTTCAAAAAAACTTACAAGAAACTTCCGTAAAAATTACATTATCAAATGCCTCTAGTACTTCCAAAGCTACGACTAAAGGAAAGCCTTTAGAGTTGCTCCCCGGCCAAACTGCTCAGGGAAAAGCCGTTGAAGTATTGGATTCTGGTAAAGTTCGTGTACGTATTCAGAATGCGGAAGTCATTGTCACGCCACCAGCTCAATCGAAACAGATTAAGATTGGAGATCCTTTACTGTTAAAGGCTCTTCCGGCGAAACAAGGAGTTAGTTTTCAAATCCAAGAGCCCAATGTTCCAGCCCTAAAAATAGATGGAGCGAGGCTGAAGTCCTATTTGCCCGCAAAGCAGGACATGGGCAAGATGATGACCGACTTGGAAAACTTGTTAAATAAAAACCCGGAACTGGGTAAATATAAAATTGATTCTGATGTTGTTTTACGCTTAAAAGAAACTCTGAAAGTATTAATCCCCCGCCAAGAAAAGACGCCAGATAGTTCGAAACTAAAAGAGCAAGTCGATCGCTCTGGAATTAATTACGAAGCAAAAGTTAAAAAAGCGGTAGACGAAGGATTGATCTTGGATAAAAAGCCAATGTTGTCCAAAGATTTAAAAGGGCAACTCATGGAGCTGCAAGGGAAATTAGAAAAATATTTAGCGAAAGAAGGAGACCGAATACCGCCTCCAACCGAAAGAACGATCACAGAGACGATTCAACAAGTCAAACTCGCTTCAGACAATATTGAGATGCAGCAGTTATCAAATAAGCTTTCTAAACAAGAGCAAAATCCATTGCTGTTGCAGATTCCAGACCCGTATTTCCCTGAAGCTAAAACGGTAAAATTTTTTATTAGAGATAACTGCGAAGGCGAAGGCGGTAAGAGTGGAGATAGAAAAGGTTTTCATATGGTCTTTCTACTTAACCTCTCGAACATTGGGGATATAAGGATTGACGCTAATCTGAATGGAACTAATGTCGCCGCAGAGTTTGCCTCGGAAGATAAAAGCGTTGTGAATCAAGTCGATGCTGGCCGGGAAGAATTAAGAAAGAAATTAGAAGAGTTGGGCTTTTCAGCTTCGATTAACGCATCGGTAAAAGAGAAAGCTGAAATGGAAATGGAAGACACCACCGAAGAGGCATTAAAAGAAGTGTCTACAAGGTTAGTGGATATAAAAACATGAGTAAAAGATCCAAAGCTAAATCAGCCGTCGCAATTAAATACGATTCCGCTAAAGACAAGTCCCCAAAAGTAGTCGCTAAAGGTAGCGGCAATATCGCGGAAAAAATTATAGCGGTCGCTAACGAAAATGGAGTGCCGATAAAAGAAGACTCCGATCTAGTTCAAGTACTATCGCAAATCGATATTGACCAGGAAATCTCTCCAGCTGTTTACCAAGTAGTCGCCGAGCTACTCGCCTTTATTTATGAAGTGAATAAAGATTTCCCCAGACCTAAAAGTAGTTAGTTGGTTCTACCGTAACTTCTGATATCCGACGATTACCCTCTAACACTAGCCGTACCGTTTCTACTTTAAACTCTTTATAATATTTACGCCGCTTAGTACTCATAGACACCTCCAAAAAATAATTATAAATCACTTTCTTCGTGTCCACTATTACTGGGGAAGATCAGAGGTGAGATCCTTCGAGTAAGTTTATCAGAACATTTTTGATCGAGGCCGGATCCTTCGTCACTTCTTTAAGGGGGCGTCTGAATAACTTATAATGAGGGCTTTAGGGATTAATGAAGGTCGTGCTTTCATTCGAGTGCCTCAGGACAAGCTTAAGGCTCAGTATTAAATTTTTTAAATTTTTCTATTCTCAGTTATTAAAGAATTCATGAGTTAAGTGGTTACCTAAGAAGGGGGATTTTTAGACTTGAATGGTTCGTTGACTTTTGAGAATCCATCCCATATTCTGAAAGTAATAATATAGAGACAAACGAAACTTTAAGCCGAGGTGTTTATGCGTGTATTAGTAATGATCGGGACCGTATTTTTTCTTTTAATAGGGACTGCGTTTGCAAAATCTCCAGTCGCAGGGGATAAGGCACCTGATTTTTCTGTTCAGACTATGGATGGCGCGAAGGTCTCGCTTACAAACTTTAAGGATAAAGTAGTTCTGGTAGGAATGTTCCATATTTGCGCTCCTTGCAGAAACCAAGCGCTTGAACTTGAAAAAGTACAAGCAAATTTTAAGTCCGATAAATTAGCGATCATTGGAATCAATACTTCGGGCGATTCAAAAGAAGCAGTTACAGAATACATCAACGGTTTTCCATCCAAAATTAGTTTCCCCTATTATTTGGATCCCAATATGACCGTCCACAAAGCTTATAAACAAAGGGATATGCCTACCGTTTTGATTATAGGAACTGATGGTAATTTGTTAGCTCGAATTCCCTCGGTTGGCGCGGATCAATTGATTCCTTACCTAGAAAAAATATTATAATCTCGTAATAAGTAGACCTATCTATAAAACTATTTGGTTTTAAATAAATGATTTTGCGCCTATTTTATCGAAATGTCGGCGCATTCCTAATTTTGGCTATATTTGCTTTTGCGACCAAGTCTGTAGAAGCATTTGATTTTAATTTTGACGGGCGTTTCCGCTCGGACGCCAGATGGATTTCAGACTCCCCCTCGGATACTGGTGATTATGATGCCGCCACTGAAATTAGACTTGGCGGATATGGTAATTTTATCCAAAATCCAGCTTGGTCTTTAGACTATGAAATCCTTGTAGTCAATCTAAACGCTTGGGGTGCTGCCGAACAAGCAGGTTTTGTTGATGATTTGGATACCGAATTCTTTAGAGCTTGGGCTCGACTCAGTTCAAGTTCCAACGATTTAGAATTGCGGGTCGGCAGGCAACAAATTCTTTTCGGGGCCGGTGCTTTATCAATCATTCCATTAGCTTGTTTATCAGCATTTGCAATAATTTCAGCC
>CAWVUN010000337.1:0-3008 GCA_963932495.1 uncultured bacterium | reverse complement strand
CTCCCTTTGAGGTAAATAACCATTGCGCACTACCAACGGTTTTCATTCAGAATCTATCATATCTTGGAAACTATGCCTACTTACTCCTCATACTCCAGAAACCACCATAACTCACGTTTGCTTTAGACAATGGTAAGGCTTAAGAGTTGTATTATTATGGTAATTGAATTGAAAGTAACTTTTCAAATTTGTTTTTTAGAAACATAAATTATGTTGATCAGACTAAAAGGAAGATTTTATTTGAAAATTTCTGCGACCTTTTTTTTTCGGTAACTAAATATTTGCTCTAAATCCTTTTTAATAAAAAAATCTGAGATAACATCACCTGGAACTCCACATGGCATTTTGTAGGATATTTTATCACGTATGAGTGTTCCTCCATTGAGTTCTGCAAATTCGTGAACATGGAGCCAATAGCTATAAGGGCCATGGACTTGTGTGTCTGAAAAGCTCTGGTTGGGTTTCCAATCTATAATCTTAGATTGCCACCAAATCGGAATCCAACGCAACCACAGGAAATAGTTTATTTTGGTTCCTTCTTCGATTTCTTTTGAAGATTGATTTAAAACTCTAAAATGTAAAAAGTCTGGTGTTAGTTGTTCTAAGTTTTTTGCGTCCTTAAAAAATGAATAGGTTTTTTCGATAGGTTGGTCAATCCACTGCTCTAAGTGAATTTCATGGTATTTATGTGAGCAGACTTCTCCTAAAGCGTTTTCCAAATCGCTAAACTTGAAAGAAAAACCTGATTGGATTATTTTTTTAGCGGTTACTTTTTGACTGGATAAAAGTAAGCTTGAAAGCTCTCCTATCGCAATTTTTAGAATAACCGCTGGAACTGAGAAGATTGTTGGACGTTTTAGAACTTTCCCAAAAATTTTGGTGAATCGTTTGTTTGTTTCTGGAGTGGGGCTTACCGCATTGACTGGACCGCTAAGAGATTTTACGTTAAGAGCGTAAATAAACATTTCAGTCAAATCCTCGATGTGAATCCAGCTCATCCAATTCTTGCCGTCGCCAAGTTTTCCTCCAACGCCCATTTGAAAAGGTGGTAACATTTTCTTAAGAGCGCCGCCGTCATATCCCACAACCATTCCGATTCTTAGTGCTACTGTTCTGATACCAAGGCTTTCCGCTTTAAAAATTTCTTTTTCCCAATTTTGACAAGTTTTTGATAGAAAATCAGACCCAGGGAGAGCTTTTTCATCCAATTCGTCTTCTCCTCTGTCTCCATAAAAACCAATAGCTGAGGCAGATATAAAAACCTGTGGCTTTCTGTCTAAGTTTTTCATTGCAGAGACTAGGTTTTGGACGGATAATACCCGTGAACTTTCTATGGCAGCTTTACGTTTAGACGACCACCTTCCAGAGGCGATATTTTCTCCACTTAAATTGATGACTGCTCCAACATCCTCAAACGCCTGTTCAGGAATCTCTCCAGTTTCTGGATTCCATTTATACGTCTCGCAAGAAATTGGTACATGGAAAGCCGAGCTTTCTAAACTTCGAGTTAAAACGACGATCTTGTGATTTCGTTCGACTAGTTTTTTGAGTAATTTATTTCCTATAAAACCAGATGCTCCAGCGATCAAGATTTTCATAGTATCCTTCGACTTTCTAAAAACAAGCGGTTTGACAAAAAATGAAAACGGACTTTTTATATTTTTTAAACATGTCTTAGTTAATATATTACGTCTTTTTGTCTAGTTATTTCAATAAATAATTAGACATTATTATTATTTTGTCTATATTTTTTTTGAAGATCTTCAAAATCAAGCTGTTATAAATAAACTTAGTTTTTAATTTTTTTTAAATAGCAATTAGTTAACTTACTTTAATGTAGGTTTTTTAACAATTTGGAGGCAGTAAAGAAATAAATGAACGAGATTTAGAAAGTTTTTCAATATATTTAAGGCTAATAGTGTTGAGGATTGTTTTAAGAAAACAATCAAAGCAAACTTCAAAAATTTGACTAAGTGAAAAAATGAATTTAGATGAATTTGTTCCTAGGAGCCCCAAAGATATCTTGGCTGAGTTTGCTCATCTGCCGCGAATGTTAGATAAGGCCAGAGCTTATAAAAAAAGAACTTTAGGAGAATATATATATCCATGTCCTATTGATGTATTGCTTTTAAATTTTTTAGGATTAAACGTAGATGAATTTGCCGAAAAGGCAGGAGAATTGGATGATATTTCATTTGAAAACTGGCTTAAAGAAATTGGAAACAAGTGGAATGTTGATGAAAAGAATCGACTAAATAGAAGTATTTTAAAGAGGAAGGTAGGTCTTTTAAAAAGCTTGAGATATACCTTTTCGCTTCGGAAAAAATTAAAATTATCTGAATGGAAAATTACTACCTGGCCCGATTACGTCGATTGGGAAGAAGGACGTATCTGAAGTTCAATAACTATTAGTGACATCTCAAAACGCTTGTTCCTGGTTTTAAACCAATGGCACATTCGGTTGCAGTAAAACGTATTGCGGATTTGCAAGAGCAAGGATATCTTTATATCAAACCTTGAAAGATATTTTAGTTTTTATAAGGCCTAAAGAATTCTAGGTCCTATAAGTTTGAAATTTTATAAGAAAAGTAAAAAAGCTTATCTGTATGGAGGTCGAGAGTAAGAAAAGCTTTGGTATTTATCAAATACGATTTGTTAAGCCTTTGTAGATTTCCTCAAAAACTTGAGGGAGAGTGTATTTGTATTCCCAGCCGGGGAAATCTTTTCGGAATCGGTTAACATCGCTGATCCACCAAATGTGGTCGCCAATTCTAGATTCGTCCTGGTAAGTCCAATTTAGCTTGTTCCCAGTAATTTCTTCACAGCAAGAAATAGCTTCTAACATTGAGCAATTGCTATGTCGGCTTCCGCCGATATTGTAAACTTTTGCGACTCCTGGTCGTTGGTAAAAATGATATAGAGCATTGACCAAGTCGTAACTATGAATATTGTCACGAACTTGCTTTCCTTTGTACCCTATTACGGTATAAGGTTTCTTTTTCATCGCG
>CAWVUN010000336.1:0-3040 GCA_963932495.1 uncultured bacterium | reverse complement strand
AATGCTTCAATTTATGATGATTATGCTCATCATCCTTCAGAAATAAAAGCTAGTTATGAAATAGCTAAACAACTTGCAGAAAATAAAATAATAATCATTTTTCAACCTCACCGATATTCCAGAACTGCAAACTTGATGGAACATTTTTGGTCCGCTTTTCACGATGCAGATTTTTTGATAGTAACCGACATTTATCCCGCTGGCGAATCGCCCATCCAAGGAGTTGATTCAAGTCGAATTGCTGAAGGCGTGAAAAATTATGGCCATAAGAAAGTTGAATATATAGACAGTTTTGAAAACATCGCTTCCTATTTAGAGAACGTTATCGAATTGGGAGACGTCCTCGTTACTTTAGGCGCGGGAAACATAGGGGAGTTTAGCCGGAGGTTGGCTTCCAAGTTATTTACTTTGTCCGACCAACCTGGTTAGGAAAAAAATATGGAGCAAGTATCCTGGAAACAAAGACTCATTCGTTACGCTCATGCGCAAGAACAACCCAAAGAGGTTTTTAGAACTCGTTGGGATTTTCCAAAAACCGTCCTCGGCCACAGGATAATTTTGAGGAAAACCATGCATTCAAATATGGATTGGGTAAATAAATTAAAAGGCGAAGTTATTCGCGACGAAATGCTTTATCTACATACTTCTTTGAGGGTGGGAGGTCCTGCGGACATATTTATTTATCCTAAAGATATTCAAGACCTCAAACTCATATTCCAGGGAGCTGGAACTAATCCTATATTTATGTTGGGAGAAGGATCGAACTTACTCGTCAGCGATGCCGGTATTCGAGGTATAGTCGTTTCATTAAAAAATAGCTTTCGATCAGTGCAAGAAACTGTTCTTTCCACAGATAGCAAAAATAGCGATCTTGTTTTAGTTAAAGCCGAAGCGGGCGTCAAAATGTCTTACTTGGCAAAAAGAACAGCACGCCTTGGTTTAACTGGATTAGAAGAGCTCGCCGGTATTCCTGGATCAATAGGTGGAGCTCTTCATATGAATGCAGGAGCGGAAGGATCTGAAATTAGCGACATCGTTAAAACAGTCACAGTTATTACCCCTGAGGGTGAAATCAAAACGCTTTCAAGAGACGACATAAAATTCGAATATCGCTCCGCTATCTTCCCATTTGCCGGAGGAGTTATTGTTGGAGCAGAGTTTGAATTAAAAAAATCTGACCCAAAAACTATCCAAAATAAAATTTCCTCTTATTTGGATAAAAGAAAAAACACTCAACCTCTGAACTTGCCAAACTCCGGATCTGTCTTCAAGAACCCCCCTGGTAAAAAAGCCGGAAAGTTAATTCAAGAAGCTGGTTTAAAGGGTTGTTCTTTTGGAGACGCTGTCATCTCATTAAAACACGCTAACTTCATCGTTAATAAAGGAAACGCTAAAGCAAGCGATGTAGTAAAGCTCATCAAACTAGTTCAAAAAGAAGTTAAGGAACATTCTGGGTATGAATTAGAGAAAGAAATTATTTTTGCAGGGATATAAAGAACAAATATTTTCTTGGGGTCGCCATTCCTCAAGACTAAAGGGTTCGTTAATAGGTTGCCCCTCCTTCCTTTCTCGGTCGATTTTTTCAGGCCGAGAGCGGACCCTCTTTATAACTAGGGAGTTTCTTTTTGGAATCATTGAAAGATAAAAAGATTGCCGTACTGATGGGTGGCATTTCCTCCGAAAGAGAAATTTCTCTAAAAACTGGCGGAGCTGTATTAAAAGTGCTCCAAGAAAATGGACTTAACGCTGTGGAAATTGACGTGGATCGAAATATAGCAGAATCCATCAAAAAATCAGCACCCGATATTGCGTTTATAGCTCTTCATGGAACCTTTGGAGAAGACGGAGCTATCCAAGGCATTTTGGAGTATGCAGGAATTCCTTACACAGGGGCAGGAGTTCTGGGAAGCTCTATAGCATTCGACAAACTAATTTCAAAAACTATTTTAGAGTACTATAAAATCCCTACTCCTGAATACCGAATTTTAGAAAAGCATAATCACAACTCATATGAGAATCCTCCATTTATCCCTTGCGTGGTTAAGCCAACGAATCAAGGTTCTAGTATTGGGATTGGAATTGTAAAAGAAAATACTCAATGGAATCAGTCTCTAAAAGAAGCGTTTAAATATTCCGACAAAGTTCTCGTCGAACGCTTCATTGACGGGAAACTATTGGCCATAGGAGTGAGACCGGGGAAATCTTTGCCCATTGTCCATATAGAGCCTAAATCAGGTTTTTATGATTATGAAGCTAAGTACACGGCAGGAAAGACTGAATACCATTGCCCTGCCGATTTGCAAGAAGAAACAACCAAAGTTTGCCAGCAAGTTTCCCTAGACACTTATAACGCTTTAAATACTAGAGGAATTGCTCGTGTCGATGCAATACTAGATGAAAATGGAACCCCCTACATATTAGAGTTGAACACAATTCCTGGAATGACTCCTACTAGCTTGCTGCCTAAAGCCGCAAAGGTAGAGGGAACCAATTTTGAAGATTTAGTTTTAGAAATAATTTCTACCGCTCAACTCGATAATCAAGGCAACTAATATCATGAACTATGCTATCGCAGAAAAAAAAGGTCTTCTTTTAGGATTAAAGCAAGATATAAAACAAAGTGCTCCGGCAAAAAAGAAGCGCGCTTATCTAGCCAAACCTAAAAGAGTAAAAATCTCTTCTGCCTCGTCTGACAAACTTAAGAAATCGGCTATTCAAATCGTTTTCGAATCCATATTAATTGCCGCCTTTTGCTTTGTGGTTTTTCAAAGTTATATTTTCCTTTCCGACTCGCCTCATCTCAGGATCTCTCAAGTTAACATTAAGGGAAATCATTATATGACAGAGGCAAAAATTTTAGATTGGGCAGGCCCCCTTCTGGGGCAAAATATTTTAAAATTAGAACTGCCTCAACTTGTCGAAAGAGTATATCAGCATCCCTGGACTTTAGAAGCTTCCGCTGAAAGAATTCTTCCGGATAAACTTCACATTTCTATTGTCGAAAGAAAACCATTTGCAAAAGCAATTTTAGATAAGCCAT
>CAWVUN010000335.1:0-3043 GCA_963932495.1 uncultured bacterium | reverse complement strand
AAGCTGCTATTACGGCGGAAACTTTCGGAAATAAAGTCGAACGTATTTATGACGTCGGTGTAGCTGGTGTACACAGATTATTTGACCAATTAGATAAAATTAAAGAGTCAAAAGTTATTATCGTCATTGCTGGAATGGATGGGGCTTTGCCTAGCGTTGTTGGAGGGTTGGTCTCGCAACCAGTCATCGCAGTCCCGACAAGCGTTGGGTATGGAGCTTCATTCAACGGCTTAGCCCCATTACTTTCAATGCTCAATAGTTGCTCTCCCGGAATAGCTGTAGTCAATATCGATAATGGCTTTGGAGCCGCCTGCATGGCTCATAAAATTAACGCTCTGACTTACGCATAAAGTCAATTAATCTTTTTAAACCTTCTTCCTGACTCACTAACGGTTTATACCCCATATCATTCTTAGCTTTAGAAATATTGAAATAGTGCGACGTCGCTAACTGAGAAGCCAAAAAGCGAGTCATTGTCGGCTCGTTTTTTATTCCGAGTGTTCGAAACACAACTTCCAAAACAGTCCCAATATGCTTAGCTGTTTTATAAGAAATATTTCTTTTAACCGGAGGCATATCTAAACGAATAAGTAAATCGTCAATCCAACTCCATAAATTAACCGGTTCGTCGTCACTTATGAAATAAGTTTGTCCAGCTACAGGAGAGCCTTCTTCTAATTTATGAAAAGCCAATATGTGAGATTCTACGGCATTATCTATATAAGTCATATCGACTTTATTTTGACCTTTCCCTACCCTTACCAAACGTCCTTTTTTTGCGCGGTCAATAATCCTAGGAACTAAATGAGGATCTCCTGGTCCCCAAATCAAGTGGGGACGTAATGATACAGTGAGTAAACCCTTTTTATTATTTGCCGCCAGGATTTCCCGTTCGGCAATGGCTTTTGTTAAAGGATAATCGCATAAATATTTTCTTGGATAAGGAGTGGTCTCGTCAGCATTTTCCATGTCTTTATCATGACAAACCACGCTAGGCGAACTTGTATAAACAAGCTTTTTAACCCCTGCTTTAAAACAGCCTTCTAAAATATTTCTCGCCCCTGCAACATTGGAAGAATAGAAGTCTTTTGGATTACCCCATACACCTGGAATGGATGCCGCATGGAAAACCGCTTCCATCCCTTCACACGCTTTTACCGTAGACAGATTATCTTTTAGATCGCATTGAATGGATTGAATTTTGGCAGGGATATTAGGATACTTCTTTCTACCAAGAATAACGACATCATGCCCTTCTTTGAGAAGCCTACGAGCCAAAGCCCCACCTAAAAAACCTGCACCACCGGTAACTAAAATACGCATGACACCGATTTATAAATTCTCAGTTAATGGTAAATTTGCTTTCGCATCTAAACCAAAAAAATCATCGCCTATCTTAGGGGTTCTTTGATATTTTTTCAAACCTGCCAAAGCAATCATAGCGGCGTTATCTGTGCAAAAAACGGATTTAGGGAAATGAGTAGAAAATCCATTGCTCAACCCTGCGTTTTTCATCTTAGTTCTCAAATTAGAATTTGCCGCAACCCCTCCCGTTAAAACGACGCGATTCAAATTATTTTTATTAGCCGCCAAAACTGTTTTAGAAACCAAAACATCTGTCGCCGCTTCTTGAAATGACGCAGAAATATCAGGTATAGAAAAGCGTGGAGTTTCTTCTTTAGATCTTTTTGCCAAAAAAGTTCTCACTGCGGTCTTTAGTCCACTAAAACTAAAGTCCAACGATTTATTACCGCTTAATGGACGAGGAAACTTAATTATTGGATTACCTGACTTAGCATTCTTTTCTATTTCCGGGCCACCAGGAAACCCTAAACCTAACATCTTTGCAACCTTGTCAAAGGACTCACCAGCTGCATCATCGCGAGTTCTTCCCAAAACTTTATATACTCCAAAATTTTTAACGATACATAAATCGGTGTGCCCTCCCGAAACTGTCAAAGCTAGAAAAGGAAATTGAACATCTTCTTGTAAAAAAATTGCCAGCAAATGACCCTCTAAATGATTGACACCAACCAAAGGTTTATTTAAAGCAAAGGCTAATCCCTTTGCAGTATTAACGCCTACTAGCAAGGAACCAACCAAACCAGGCCCTTGAGTAGCTGCAAATAGTTCAATGTCTTTTAAATTAATATTTGCTTCTTTAATAGCAGTATTAATAATCTCATTTATATTTTCAATGTGGGTTCTGCCCGCTAACTCAGGAACGATTCCACCGTACTTAGAATGGACATTGTTTTGATTCGCTATAACATTTGAAAGGAGCCCTTTTTCCGAATCCATAACAGCGGCAGAAGTGTCGTCGCAAGAAGTTTCGATTCCAAGAACAAGCATGGTTTTATATTTATTAACGAGATGTCAAAAGTAGTTACAAAATAAAAACGCCGCTGATAAAATATTTTCAGCGGCACATTAAGTTCTATAACAAGTAAAAAATTAATCTACAAAAGCAGTCTTAACTTTAGGTTGGAAGAATTGTCTCATAATATCCCAACCAGACAATAATGCCACCGCCTGCTGTAGTTGATAATCTTTTTTCAAGTCTTCTTCTAAACTAGCCATTTCTTTTGACTTTTTAGTTTCCTCTTCCGTTTTTGTATCAACTTCAGAAGACTCTTCAGAACCGTCTACAGAATCCTTGTTATCCTTTTTACCCTTTAAATGTTTCTTTAGATCTTTTTCTCTTAAAAATTTGCGAATTTTCTTTTTCTCATCACTTTCCTCTTTAACTCTATCTTTATCTTTACCATCCTTATTTAAAGCTTTACGTATAGGCTGTTCAATTATTATATCAGGTTCGATTCCATTTTCCTGAATAATGCGACCGCTGGGCGTATAGTAACGAGCAGTGGTCAAACGTAGAGCCGACCCGTCACTAAGAGGAATAATCGTTTGGACAGAACCTTTACCAAAAGTTTGCGTACCTAAAATAACAGCTCTACCTAAATCCTGTAAAGCACCAGAAACAATTTCAGATGCGCTCGCGCTTCCGGCATTCACCAGAATGATCATTGGGAAGTTATAC
>CAWVUN010000334.1:0-3045 GCA_963932495.1 uncultured bacterium | reverse complement strand
AATTATTTAGACATTCTTTAGATTCTCTTCACGGTAAACCACTTAACGAGCTTTTTCCACATCACCCCGAAATTATCGAAATGGCCCGCGAATCTTTTGAATTGGGTATTTCCTTCCGGGATAAAGAAGCTACTGTATTTTTTAAAGATTCACTGACCGAGATTCCTATATTCCTAAGCGTTTCTCCTTATTATTTGACAGACGGGACATCTGCGGGATCTTTGATTTTATGCAAAGATGCGCGATTTCAAAAAGAAGTCGAAGATAGCGTTCGACAAGCTGACCATATGTCACACTTGAGCGAATTGGCATTAGGTATGGCTCATGAAATTCGAAATCCTTTAGGGGGGATTCGCGGTTCCGCCCAATTATTACGCGACGAGTTATCTGATAAGGAGCAAAAGGAATATTTAGATGTTGTAGTTAAAGAAGTGGATAGAATTGATAGAATGATTCGCAATATGATGGGGTTGGCTGGTTCTCAGAAAATGGATATCCAGAAAGTTAATATCCATAAAATCTTAGAAGAGATCATCACGCTAGAGAAAAAACTCCTCGCAGAAAAAAATGGTTTTTTTGTTCAAGACTACGATCCAAGTTTACCGGCAATCGAGGCGGATGAGGATAAGTTAAAGCAGGTATTTTTAAATGTGATTCAGAACGCGATCGATGCGAGCCCCATTGGTAAAACCATTAAAGTTTTGACTAGAATGTATGGAGATTTTTCCAGTAGAACCGCACCTATAGCCGGCTTGAAATCGGGCATTATTATTGAAATAATCGATGATGGTCATGGTATTTCTGAAGAAAATCAGAAACAGATTTTTACGCCTTTTTTTTCCACTAAGAAAAAAGGATTTGGATTGGGGATGCCAATATCTTTGAAGATAATCGAATCTCATGGCGGGAATATAAAAATAAATTCAGACGAGAAAACTGGAACCGCTGTGCAAATTATTCTTCCGTATCGATAGGTTTTTAGAAAGGTTTATTATGGCCGGCAAGGAAAAAGTCTTGGTCGTCGACGACGAAGAAAATATACGTTGGATATTTAAAAAGGCTCTAGAAAAAAAAGGGTTTGAAGTTCATGCCGTTGCTGACGCCGAGGAAGCTTTCAATAAGATAACCTCTACCGATTATCTACTTGTGTTTTCTGATATTTTTTTGGGGGGTATGAGCGGGATAGAGCTTTTAGAGAAAGTAAATTCTATTAAGCCAAATCAGCGCATGGTTGTAATGACTGCGCAAGATACGATGAACAATGCTATCGAAGCGATGCGAAAAGGTGCTTTAGATTACATATCCAAACCGTTCGACTTTGAAGAAATATATTCTCTTTTAGAGAAAGCGACTCAAGGACAAACGGAAAATATTGATCCAGAAGAGGATAAAAATTCTGATGATTTAACTGATGATGTCATCGTTGGGAAAAGTAAGGAGATGCAAAACGTTTTTAAAACCATCGGACGTTCGGCTTCTTCCGACTTAGCAATTTTAATTACTGGAGAAAGTGGCACGGGTAAAGAAATGGTTGCTAGGGCGGTTCATAACTACTCTAATCGCGTAGAGAAACCGCTTATTTCTATTAATTGTGCTGCCATTTCGCGAGAGCTGCTAGAGTCTGAGTTGTTTGGGCATGAAAAAGGAGCGTTTACGGGAGCGACCGAGACAAAATCGGGCAAGTTTGAATTGGCGCAAGGAGGGACTTTATTTTTAGATGAAATAGGCGATATGGAGATTCAGTTGCAAGCTAAAATTCTGAGGGTTTTGCAAAATAGCGAGTTTTATAGGGTCGGAGGAAAGTATCCCGTAAAAGTGGATGTCCGAATCGTTGCGGCAACGAATCATAACTTGGAAACATTAATGGAGAATAATTTATTTAGAGAAGACTTATTTCACCGTTTGAATGTTATTCATATTGCACTTCCTCCTCTTCGAGACAGAAGGGAAGATATACCGCTTTTAGCGCAAAGGTTTTTAACTCAGTTTTCTTCGAATTCTTCAATAAAGAACTCGTTAGCTCCGGATACTCTAAAAATTTTAGAACGATATGATTGGAGAGGGAATATTCGTGAGTTGGAAAATACGATTAGAAGAGGTATGACTTTGGCCGCTTATGGAGTCATTTTGCCGGAACACTTGCCAAATCATATTTTGGAAACTCGTCCATTTTCTGAAGAGGGACGAGCAGAAAAAAAATTTGAAGAAGTTGTTACTGAGTTTTTAAAAGAACATGGCGACGAAGATAACTTGCTTGAAAAAGCTGTACGAATTTTAGAAAAATATCTATTCCAAAAAATTCTAAAAAAGTTTTCTGGAAAACAGGTCGCGGCGGCTCAAGTATTGGGGATCAACCGTAATACTTTAAAGAGAAAATTGGATTCAATGAATATAGATCCTAAAGAGGAAAAAAAGAACGACGAAAATGAATGAAGTTCTCCTTTCATATAAAACTCCCCTTGGGCATTCTGTTCAAATAGAAAAAAAATCTTATCGTCCAGTCTCTGGAAAAACAAAAGGCCGGTTAGCGTTTATTTCGGGATTACATGGCGACGAATTAGAAGGTGTAGCACTTTGCGGACGTTTGATTTCTTACTTATCAACTTTGCAGGAAGAAAACCCGGAAGCGATTTTAGGTCAAATTGAAATTTATCCTGTGGTTAATCCTCAATCGCTTGGTTCAAGTCAACGGTTATGGCCCATGGGAAGCCTTGATATGAACCGGCAGTTTTCCGGTAATGATAAGTCCTTACTTTCGGGAATCTCGAAAACTATTTTAGACGATATCGTAAAAAACTCTGAAGTTGCAGTTGATATTCATGCTGGAAATTTGTTTTTGAAAGAATTACCACAAGTTAGGATCATTGAAAAGTTTGATAAAAAGCTTATTCCCCTAGCTTCTGAATGTAATGTTGATTTAATTTGGGTTCATCCGATTGCCGACTTTTTTAAACTCACTTTAGGGTTTAATCTGAATAAAGCCAAAGTTCGTACAATTGTTATTGAGGCGGGAATTGGGGCGAGGTTAGATAAGGCTATTGGTGA
>CAWVUN010000333.1:0-3046 GCA_963932495.1 uncultured bacterium | reverse complement strand
AGCTTTGCCACTTTTCGCATAAAAATAAAAGTCTCTATAAAACCGAAGCGAGCTAAAAATTTCCTTGCCTTCAGGCCGTTTCAACTTAGAGCGTTTAGGATAAAATATCGAAGACTCCAGTGTTAGAGGATCGGCAAAAAATTCATTTTCGCGGATTTCCAAATGCCATTGAAATTTATCCAAACTCTCATAAAAAGTCGATACATATTTCAAAGGATAAAACTCCTCATCCGCCACTCTTAATTGACCTTGATGATTGGCCAATAGAATACTAAGTTCTTTACCATCCCGCGTATCGTTCCATATATCCTTTCTAATCGGTTTCCCATTAGAAGGATCGTAATCCACTTTTTCAGAGGATAGATAACGCCCCCATTTGTCCAAAGCGGTTTGGCTCAAAGATTTCCTTTTGCCTGACTCAGGATTAATATTCGTTTTGAGAAATAGATACCGCTCTACATCTTTAAACGCCATCAGTTGAAAATCTTGACTTGAAACGGAAATCATTCCATCCGGGGAATTGAGATTGTCCAATCTTTCCCCAATTCCTTTTAGTACACCTTCCTCATTTAATAAATCCTTCAAATCAAAAGCTCTGTGAAAACGTTCCACTCTTTCAATTTCTGTCAACGGTTTTAATGTCTCAAATAAAACGTTAGCGACTAGTTCCGATCCTTTTTCATTTAAATGCCGGTCTCCTTCTGAAACAACGTACTCCTTCGCGTCGACGCCACGTATTGCCTTATCAAATAAATCGACACATTCTAAATTACGCTCTGTACAAAAACCAGCCAACTTATCGTGAGCAAACTGCATCGGGTAATCGTCGTCCAATCGAAACAAAACGGGAATAACCGTCATCATGAAATGAGTACGATTGACTTGAGCCGTTCCAATCAGAGTGTCCAGATAACCCTTTTGCATATCCCAAGCGCGCGAATCGTAAATCTCTTTTCGACATTGAATATAATTTGGCTTTTCCCCAGCCGCTTCCAAACCACGATTGATTCTAAATTTTAAAAAGCGATAAACCGAAGAACTGTTTAAAACAGGATTCAAAAAATGATCCGAATCAACGATGTCTTGATCCGTACTATCGCAATCAAAATAAGCGGGTGGGAGAATATCGTTGTGATAAAATGCAAGCAATATCAAGTCAGGTTGATAAGCCAGTCCTTTTTTATATAGATATTGGATGTGAGAATCCGCGTTCCAACCCGGTCGGGCGAAACTCAAAACTTCGAATTTAGTTTTACTCGCTGAGGAGTTCAGCCGAGATTCTAATTTTTTTGGATAGGTGTCTTCCAAGCGATCGATACCATGCCCAAAAGTTTGGGAGTCGCCAACGATCAGGATACGAAAAACACCGTCGGATTTCTCGATAGAATAATCATTATCTCGGAAGCCGACCTTATTGTAGAAAATATGGTTTTGAACCCAAGCCTTGTCAATTAACTTGGTGTCCACTTCACGCCATCGCAACCCGAACTCTAGGATGGAGAAAAAAACGATCAGCAACAAGCCAGCGGCAGCTAGATTGAATAAGATGGGTTGTATTACACGATTTTTTTTCATCGGAGGTCACGAAATCTAACAGGTTGTAAAACCTCAGAAAACCCATAAGGATTCTCCTAAAAAACCAATAAGAAATCATAACCTATTTTTAAAAAAAACGCTGACCAAATATATCAACTATCAGGTAAAACCCCATTCCTATCCAAATGCAGATATCACTCTTTTTCCTTATCCTTACTGTTTTTTAAGCTTAGACAGTAAATACAAATCTATGAGAAAATTTAAAATTCAATCTGTGAATTCTTTCATCCACTGTTCTTGCGTATCGAGGGCGTGTTGGACGATTTTGACGTTGCGAAGTTTTTTGTCGCGTTCGCGAGGTCCTTCTTGCAGGAATAATCCAAAATTGATATTCATCGGTTGGTAGTTGGCTTTTCTATTCGCGCTCACATAATCCAACAACGCGCCTATTGCCGTTTGGCCAGGTGGTAATTCAAACGATTGGCCTAAAAGTTTTCGAGCAATTCCTATACCAGCCATCATTCCCATTGCGCAAGATTCTACATACCCTTCCACTCCTACGATTTGACCCGCAAAATAAAAACCTGGGTCTGTTTTCAAACTCAAATCGCGGTTCAAAGAATCCGGAGCGTTTATATAGGTATTTCTATGAATAGCCCCGTAGCGGAAAAACTCTGCATTCTCCAATCCAGGAACCATGCGAAATACACGCTTCTGCTCAGGATAAGTCATCTTGGTTTGGCATCCCACTAAATTGAAAGCGGTGCCTTCTTTATTTTCTTTGCGCAATTGAAGGACTGCCGCATACCTCTCGCCGGTTTCTGGATGATTCAAACCCACTGGCTTGAGCGGTCCAAACGCTAAAGTTTTTTCGCCACGCCTTGCCAATTCCTCTATGGGTATACACCCTTCAAAATAGGCGGCCTTTTCAAATGACTTGAAAACGACTTTCTTCGCGCCATTGATGGCGTCCACAAAGTTTTGGTACTGTTCACGATTCATCGGACAGTTCAAATAATCATCGGTCCCTTTTCCATAACGCGATGCAAAAAAAGCTTTGGAATAATCAATAGTGTCGGCGTCGATAATAGGAGAAAGCGCATCGTAAAAATATAAATGCTTGCTACCAATAATTTGCGCAATTTCTTCTGACAAATCAGGAGAAGTCAAAGGACCCGTAGCCAACACTAAAGGCCGTTCAGTGGGAATGCTTTTGACCTCTTCTCTGCGAAATTCAATATTCGGATGATTTTCAAGTGCTTGCGTGATTTCTTTACCATACAAATCACGGTCGACAGCCAACGCGCCTCCTGCCGGGACTGAATGAAGGTCGGCTGCACGGAGTACGACTGAGCCTAAGCGTCTTAATTCTTCTTTTAATAAGTAGGGAGCGGAGCCGGGTAGATTGGAACCGAGGGAATTACTACAAACCAATTCTGCGCATTGGTCTGACTGATGCGCAGGGGTTGCGACTGTGGGTCGCATTTCGTAAAGGGTCACAGATATTCCG
>CAWVUN010000332.1:0-3047 GCA_963932495.1 uncultured bacterium | reverse complement strand
AGCGTTGATTTGCGTTAATTTAGCAGCATTCCTGGGATCCTTAAACTTTGAAACGGAATGGGAATCGTTTATGGCTTTTAATTCGGCGGCATGGCAGTTTAGACAAGCATCTTGAGAAACTCCTTCAAAAGGGGTGTGGCATGCGCTACAACTTTCTTCGATTTGGTAATGACCATTTATGAGAGCTCCCGGGGTTAGTTTGGATTTATTTGCACTAGAAAAAAGAAATGGCGAGCCGTAGTAGGCAAAAAGCAACAGAGAGATGCTAATCCAACCGACCAAAAGAGATAACCATTTAAAATGTTTCCAACCCCAAACTAAAACTTTATCTTTCACTTGTGGACCTTAAAAGTAATAAATAGATAATATGTGAAGGCTTAACAAAACGGGTAGTGGCCAAGAAATTGCCCAGTGGATGGTTTTAAATATTTCTCTGAACCGAAAGTAAGACTCCTCCGTCGTTTTATTTTCTAAATAAATTAAGTTTCCCGCTAGCGCGCCAAAAATAGCGACAAGTATAAAGTTAAACATCAATAAAAAGTTTAGGTTTGCTCCAAAATGCATCCCTGTGTGAAAAAAAAGGGCTGTAAGTGAGAGAGTTCCAAGAGCTATATGTAAGATCCGAATATATTCAAAATTAATAAAGCTCAATAACTTTGTTCTTTTTGGGACGGAGAGAATCATACCAAAAGATATCGACCCAAGGATTACGTAACCCGATACTATTTGTGGGTCTATTCCTCCAAAGGCGGATGTTGCAATCGTCTTCCAAGAAGGGAGTAAAAAGAAAAGTGCGCCCAATATAAATGTCAACGTAGATCCCAAGGTTAACATTTTGGGGGCTTTCAATGGAGGTTTCTCGCTTGCCTTTTTTTGGACTTCAAAGCTTTCAACGTTGATCCGATTTTTAGAAATACCGAATTTGTTTAACATTTCCTTTGTAGACTCTTGAAATATTTCTGGTCCGCAAATGAAAAAGACACCATCAGGATATTGTTGCGCAATTTTGTTAAATCCCTCCTTATTCATGCGTCCTTTTTTCGAGGTTTCATGAAAATCTATCGTTAAGTTAGGAAGTTTCTTTGCATATTCTTTGAGCTCGTCCGTGTAGGCAAAAAGATCTTCTGTACGTGCGTTATAAATTAAATGGAGTTTCCTCGGGTCGTTATTTTCTGCCATTGTCCGTATCATGGCAAGAAACGGGGTCACCCCAATACCGGCACATAAACAAACGATGGGGTTAGTTTCTTTTGAGTCTAGGAAAAAGGAGCCGTGAGGTTTTGAAATTCTAACAATTGAATCTTTTTTGAATTTTTCATGGAGCCAGCTTGAGAAAAGTCCTTTAGGCTCTTTTTTGACGGTAATTTCATAGTAATCGCTTTGCCCTGAAGGCGATGTTAAAGTGTAGGCTCGTTGAACCCAATTCTCTCCTATCATGGCTTCTATGCTGATGTTTTGTCCTGGTTTAGATGGATGAACTTCGCCTTTTTGAGGTTTTAATTGAAAAGTTTTTACTTCTGAAGTTACTTCGAATTCTTGAATTTTTACAGCGTGCTCCATATTGGAGTAGCCCAAAAAGTTTGAGATTTTTGGGCCGCAAGAACCACAAACTAAACATGCGTCTGTTTTTTTTGTTAGCGACTCAAAAGTATCGCAGCCTTCTAAAAGAGCTTTTTTTAAACAACCGAGGGATACCTGGTTACAGTTACAAATTATAGCGGTATCTCCCAATCCTTTTTGTTGTTCGATCGAAAGATTGCCTTCGGTTCTGAATAAGGCTAATTGCCAGGGGTATAATTTTTTCCCATGGATAAGGTATTGGAAAACTTTACCCATTTGGTCCCAATTACCATACACTGTAGTCCCAATAATTTGGCCGTCGCATATCTGTAATGTTCTTGAAATTCCTAGGTTATTTTCTTCATAGATTTCTTCATGCATGGAGCCTTTTGTGGGCTCTACTTGCACACGAGTCATTAAAATAATAGGTTTTTCTTTAACCTTTATTGTCGCTACATCATGACCGTCTAAACCATGATAGATGGTTGTCAAGGCATCCATGTCCATATATTTTCCGGTATGGACTGTTAATATCCCAGAGCCTTGGGTTTTATAAATTGTTTGTAAATGCTCAAATTGATCTTTAAGGAAAGGCGAATCTTTATACAGCTTTATAAAATGTTCGCCTCCGATGCTGATTACATTTAAGGTTCCATCAGCTTTGACTGAAGCGGATCGGGGCTCGTTTTTGATGAGAGCGAGTTCGCCAAAGAAACTACCGGGGCCATACTTGGTTAAGGTTTTTTCTTCTCCATTTTCTGTTTTAAAGGCAACGGCTTGTCCCGAAACGATTAAATAAAACTTGTCTCCTATCTCTCCTTCATGGAATACCTCTTCCCCATTGGAGTATGTTTTTTGTTCAATCCATTGGGAATAGCTTTCGGGGATCGAAAGCGACCGAAATATGGAAGAAGTGGCTTCTAGTTTTTGCCTTATCTGATCTTTTCCAATTTTATGTAAATAAGTAAGTATTTCTGGGTCGGCTTCTAAAACGTTTTTAAAATTGTCCTTCGATATTTCGACTAAAACGCTTTTTTCTGCGGTGCGTACATTGGCGTTTCTTTCTCCTCTACTTTTAGAGAGCAGGGCTTGTTCGCCAAAGTGGCTGCCTTTTTTTAAAACGGCTAGACTTACTTCTTCACCATCGCCGGAATGGGAATAGACTTCTACAGAGCCTTCAAGGATGAGGAACATCGAATTGGCTACTTCTTTTTCTTTTAAAAGAACATCTCCAGAATCGAGAGTCAGAATATCAAGACTGTTTGCCAGTGAATTGAGAGTTGTATCGTCTAAGGCTCTAAAAATGGAAATTTTTTTTAGAAAACCGAGAATCTCTAGGGTCGCGGAACTTTCCAAGATCTACTTAACCTCCAATTCAATTACTTATGAAATAATTATTAGCTTAATAATTTCATAAATTTATGAAAGGTTTTTATCTTAAAAATTTTGGGTATTCTCTCAGTTTGTGAGCCAATTTGCAAATGATG
>CAWVUN010000331.1:0-3071 GCA_963932495.1 uncultured bacterium | reverse complement strand
TTGTGACCCAATTAGGAGTCACCGTTGAAGACCGCTTCTGTATCTATTGTCATGAAAAAGTTGCGGAAGATCGTCCAAGCCATGATAACTTGGAATTTGATACTTGCCGTCAATGCCATAATTATCATGATAACAAAGCCCTCTATGAAGATTTTGTTAAAAAACATTTAGACGAACCTAAAAACTTAACAAATGTCGTTTCTTTGGAAAGAAACTTCAAAGAAATCTATCCAAAGTTATTACGCCGCGCTAATAACTTATTAACGGTTGAAAAACATAACGGGCCTCCAGATTCGGACCCAAAGTATATTCAAGAATGGGCAAATTCTTCCCACGCAAAATCTGGAGTGAATTGTAAAAATTGCCACGCACCAAAAGACCAGGACTGGAAAGACAAACCTACAATCGGAGCTTGTAAAAACTGTCATTACTTAGAAACAACGGGTTTTCTGGAAAGCCGACATGGTATGCGGTTAAATCAAAAAAACCTTTCACCGATGAAACCCAAATTTGCAAGAATTGCAATGAAGCAAGACGCTTTAGACAAAGATCTCAATTGCAATTCCTGTCATGGTGCTCATCAGTATGAAACCAAACCGGCAGAAGTGGAATCCTGCTTAGGATGTCACGACGATGAACACAGCGTTTCCTATAAAACATCGCCGCACTTCAAGCTATGGCGCTCCAAAAACAAATCAAATAAAATAGGGGCTTCTTGCGCTAATTGTCATTTTCCCCGCAAAGAAACAAAAACTGGTAGAATCAAACATGTATCTGTTGATCACAACCCAAATAATACTCTTCGCCCCAACCAAAAAATGATTCGACCGGTTTGTATGAATTGCCATGGACTCGGTTTTTCTTTAGACGCGTTAGGAGATATTAAACTCATAAGCAATAATTTTTCAGGATCCCCCGAAAATCATATTAAAATTATCGAAATGGTCAAAGAGCGAATAAAACAAAAGGAGTAATAGGATGGCACTTTTAAAAGGTCTGCGAGTAGTTGCATTATTAGGATCCTTTGTTATTTTACTGGTTGGTTGTGGAGGCGAGAACAATAGCAAGGAAGGTGCTGGTGATATTTCAATGGAACACTATACGGATTCCGTATTTCAAGTCATCAAAGCCCACCGCACCGCATACGCTAAACTGATCATTAATAGACTGGTCAACGACGAACAAGTTATCGAAGCTAGCGAACATTGGAAAGACGATAAAGCATTGCTTTTGCCCGCTCAAATGTTTCGCGAAACGGGAACCATTCTTCAAGAATCGGGTAGCGATATAAGCTTTTCTCTATTGTCAATTTGGCCTATTAACAAACAAAACTCTCCACAAACCGATGCTGAAAAAAAGGGACTCGACTTCGTTAAAGCAAACCCCGGTAAAAACTATTACGAACAAGAAAAACTAGGTCCAAAAACTTATTTTACCGCTGTGTATCCAGACAACGCAGTTTCTATGGCGTGTGTCGCTTGTCATAACGGTCATAAAGATAGCCCTAAAAAAGATTTCAAAATGGGCGACAATATGGGAGGAATTGTTATTAGAATTCCACTTAAAGAAGGCGATGCATCCGGGATCACCATGGAAAGTTATGCCAATTCTGTATCTCAAGTTATCAAAGCTCATCGGACCTCTTACGCTAAACTGATCATCAATAGACTGGTCAACGACGAACAAGTTATCAAAGCAAGCGAGCATTGGAAAGACGATAAAGCCTTATTGCTCCCTGCTCAAATGTTTCGAGAGACGGGAACCATTCTTCAAGAATCAGGTAGCGATATAAGTTTTTCTCTTTTATCACTTTGGCCTATTAACAAACAGAACTCTCCTCAAACCGGAGCTGAAAAAAAAGGACTCAATTTTGTTAAAGCCAACCCAGGCAAAAGCTATTACGAACAAGAAAAACTAGGTCCAAAAACTTATTTTACCGCTGTGTATCCAGACAACGCAGTTTCTATGGCGTGTGTGACTTGCCATAATGACCATAAGGACAGCCCTAAAACGGACTTTAAAATGGCTGATAATATGGGAGGAGTCGTTATACGAATACCAGTAAAAGGCTAACCATTTATTAATTTTTTCAACTAGATCTGCAAGAAAAGAAAACTTGGGGTTTGTGAGGTTTCCTCGCAAATCCCATTTATTTCGACTACGCCATCCCGTTTTGCACTTCAAATGCTCAAACTTTCAGAGACTTCATATTTTTTCCTATTTGCAAAAATATGAAATCGCCAGTAAATTATGAAGAAGTCATCAGTGCTTATTATTTCCTTTTCAAATGAAACTTTGTCCAAGCTCGACAATGACTTTTAGCGCTTTTCTCAAATCCCTTTAATTCCTTCTTCCACCGAGACTTCAATAGCTTGTAGCATTCTTCTGTTACAACTCCTGGAACCCCTGAAACTTTTTTAATATTAGTGGCTCCAGTTTTCCCCTTTACCACTTTTAAACTTTCCGATTCCATAGCTTTTTTATTAGCTGCCTTGGAAGCAAAATAATAGCTCAGTATTTGGTTCATTTCCTGCCTACTTCCAGGACGATAAAACCCTCCGGAAACATATTTCTTAAAATCGAATTTTAAAGCCTTTTTTAACTCAGAAGCCCGGCGAATTATATCTGACGCGTTCAAATTCTGAATTGGAATTGTTTTAGGTATTGCTGCCCCCGTGAGCATCAACACTTTCTGAGCAGGAAAATAAATAATACTATTTCCTCTACCCTGTCCCTTTTCTGGATAAATCAAATCAACCTGCAATCCACCAAATGTAAGCGAATAATTCTTTCCAAAAGAAATAGAGGGTCTTGGAATATTAGACTCACCTAGTTCACGAATAAAATCTGCCGTATCCCTATGCGCTACGACTCTAACATTTTCAGAAAAAAGAGTCGCCTCCGCCATCCTCTTCAAACTGGCTTGAGAGTAAATCAGCATTTTTACCGGAGGCGCCGATACTTCCGCTAACGCCTTTTGCAATAACTCTCCTCCCCCCTTAAAGGGATCGACTAATAAGGTTCCTTCAGAAGTGATCGCGAACAAAGTATCTTTTCCCCCAGTCGAGAAA
>CAWVUN010000330.1:0-3072 GCA_963932495.1 uncultured bacterium | reverse complement strand
GTAATTATAGTTCCTTAATCAATCAATGAGTGAAACTTATCTGTCGCTCAGCTTGACATTTTGAATACGGTCTTTATTTGCGATAAGCTATCTAAAATTCCTCCATTAACTGTTTCTTCTTTTGCTGATATTCTTCTTCATCGATTAACTTTTGTTGGTAAAACTGTCTCAACATCATTAATTTTTTTTTAGTTGATAGTTTGCCATTGCCAGAAGTTTGGGGTTGCTCAGTTTGTTCGGGTCGTGGCGGAAGGTCACTTGCCATCTGTGGTGTGCGTTTAAGAGTTTTGACTACACGGCCTCTCTGAAGCTTTGCGATATTAAAGTTAGCGACGATCCAGTTCTTTGTCTTTTTCTGTCCGGATGCTGCGGATATAAAATAGCGTTGACCTGGGCTTGTAACCATCGACCATGTTCTTTTACGAATTTTCAAGGGGTCGTTTGAATACTCTACACCGTTAATTTTCCAAATCCGCCAATGGATATAACCGTCTGCGGCAAAGACATCGCCTTCCGTTAAACCCTTGTTAGCTTTAAATTCAAAGTGAAGATATTTATTAGGTTCCGCTCGGCTAAGCCCTTTTGTTATAAGTCGCGACACTTCTTTTATCTGGTCTGATTCGAAGACGGGAGAGACTTGGCTGCGAATGGTAAAAGGTTTGTAACTTAATGCTTGTAAATGTGCTTGGATTTCTTTCTCAGAAATTTGACTAGGATGTTCTGGTTTTAGAACGTTATAATCTGCTCCTAATCTATTAAAACTTCGGTAAGCAACGGTTAGATTATCTGACTTTAAAGTTTTTTCTTTTTTTAATGTTCCGCAAGCAATTAGAAGAATACACAACGCTGCGGTAAAGTAATATGCTGGTTTATTTTGTTTTAATTGTGACATTAGGTTTATGTTTATTTTGGGTTAGTATATTTGCGTGGTCTAGGAAGATCCTTTAATAGCATGAGTCTTTAACTTCTATTATAAAAAAATATTATTTTTTATATATATTAAAAAAAATACTTTTTAAAATAATTAATTGCGAATAAAATGTTTTAGTTGTTTTTTAGAGCTAAATAGGTACAGCTAGATTTGGTTTTTATGTTTGTGACGTTGATATTCAATCATTTTACATTTAGGAGGATATTTCATGATAAAGTTATCACTTTTATTGATCGGTTTGGTTGCCATGGTTGCTTGTGGTGCTACTAACGCTTTCGCAGTCAAAGCTGTGACTATCGTTAAGCCTGTTAATGGGGCCGAGGTTTCTGGTCCCGTTGAAGTATGCATGAAAGTATTTGGCGTTACAGTAGAGCCAGCTAAAAAAGGTGTTAACGACGGTACTGGTCATCATCATTTACTTGTCGATGTTGATTTTCCAGTCGATCTTAGTCGTCCTATTGGAAAAGACGCTCAACATGTTCATATGGGCGATGGTTCTACCTGTAAAACTTTAGAATTAGGCACTGGGCATCACACCATTCGGGCTCTGTTTGCACAAGGAAATCATGTCCCTTACAGTCCTCCTGTTTCAGATACGATCATGATTAACGTTAAATAATCAAGGTCGTTTGAGAATAGCGCTATTTCCTTTTTTGGGAATAGCGTTTTTTTATCTATTAAACTAGTTTTCCAAGTTTTCGACCTTTATTAATTTGAGACAATATTTCGTTGTCGGATTTTAGTCTCGCCTTCTTCTCTATCCGTCTTCCATTAAGGGCGGAGGGCAATCGCTTTAATGCCATATAAAACGCTATCCAGAAGCGCGACTTCAACCTAAATGCATCTCGGACTAGGAATAAGGGAATGTGAAGTAAAAACTCTGTTGTCATTTCAGAGTCTAGAATGTTCTTCCAAACGAATAAATAATTATTTCTCGCAGATATCCAACCAATTCTTTTCTTCTTATTTTGTTTGGTGATTGTGGCTTGAACTTTATGGTAGGCGATGGAATTTGGTTCGTAAATAACGGACCAACCTCGTTTCAACGCTCGGTAAGATAAATCAATTTCTTCATAATAGAGCGGATGATAGAGGGAATCGAACCCGCCTAATTCCAAATAACGTTTTCTATTAACCATGAATGCTCCGCCGCAGGCGAAAAGAGTTTGGGTTTCGTCTTCGGGAAGTTTTTCATATAAATAAAAATGACCTTTATCAAAATATCCGCCACGATTGCCATATAAAAAAGTTTTTTCGTCAAAATCAAATATTTGTCCGCTAACTGCAAAAGTATCAGAGTTTTCAAAACTTTCTGCCAAGTAGTACAAAGCTTTTTCGTGCAATTTAATGTCATTATTGATGGGCATTACCAATAGGGACTTGCTTAGCTTCGTAGCGTAATTATTAGCTCCTTGAAAACCAAGATTTTGTGGAGTTTTTTCGGCTCTGATAGTGGGGAATTCTTGTTTTAATACTTCTAAACTATTGTCGCTGCTGCAATCGTCGATGACCATAATCTCGTAAGACCTCGATGAATCGTATTCGACTGACTTTATAAGCGTTGGCAGGCATTCTCTTAATAAATCTTTACCGTTCCAATTAGTGACGATGAGGGTTATATCGGGAGTTTTTTTAGTGCTAGTCATAATTGAGTTGCGGAGCTTCTAAGGAAAAAATGGAAGTCGCACTTTGGCAGGCTCAGTGTGACATTTATTAAATTCTTATAAATTAAAGCAACTGGCTTTAATTTTAAAATGAAGTTTTTAACCAGTCATTAATAACGGATAATACTGTTTTCTCGCCATGCAATGGTACTTTTCCTTTAACGGATAGATTGCGAGTTTTCTTTATGATTTCTTCCCATTCGCAGGAAAAAAATCTCTGGTCTTCAAGGATAATCCCTGTCTGGGTTCGATTCAAAAACTCTTTGACTGCTTTAATCTCTGAAAAATTCTCCCGGTCGCTCGAAAAGATGGGAATGTCGCTATAAAAAGCGGTGGCTAAAGTTGAGTACCCAGCTTTGGTACAAACTATATCCGAACTTGCGATCAAATCGCGGTAGTGATATTTCTCTCCAAGGGAGAATAAGTTGTCTGTTTTGGTTTTAACGAAGTCGCGAGTTAAAAATATGCAATCTTTGA
>CAWVUN010000329.1:0-3088 GCA_963932495.1 uncultured bacterium | reverse complement strand
ATGGTAGGGTTGATGTCGGAATTGATTGGTATCTCTGAAACGGACAAAGTTTTGGAAATTGGCACTGGTTCAGGGTACCAAACGGCTGTTTTGGCGGAATTAGCTGAGCAAGTTTTTACCATTGAAAGAATTAAAAATATTGCACAAGCGTCTCAAAAGCTTCTAGATCGCTTGAATTATCGAAATATCGTCTATAAAATATTCGATGGTACTAATGGGTGGCGGGATCAGGCTCCTTTTGACGCTATTCTAATCACGGCTGGGGTACAGAAAGTTCCTCCTCCATTAATAGACCAATTAGGGGATGGTGGTAGGTTGGTAATTCCTATTGGCAATTTAGAAAATCAGCAATTAACAGTTTTAACCAAGCGTGGAGATCAAATTGAATCTAAGTTGGTCGCAGATTGTAAGTTTGTTAAATTGATAGGTAAATTTGGTTGGGCAGATAATGGAGATTCTTAACTATTTCTTTCATCTTGGTGTTGACGTTTAATAGACACCTGTTAACAGGTGTTTTTTGAAGCCTCTATTTAGAGGTTTTTTTAATCGTTTTATAATTCGCTAAGGAGGCGAGGCCAGTGTTCTCAAGAATTGTAGAAAAAGGAAGTTTCACGTTCGGTTCAGGAGTTAAATCCAGCTACAATTACAATTATTCCTCTAATTCAGATACAATGAATCGGGCCTATTGCCAGTTATTAAAATATAAGCTAGACCAATGGCAAAACCAGCACAGTATGTTTGATATCATTGTGGGAATAGAAACAGAAGGCGTTCGGATTGGCTACCAACTAGCAGAGATGATGGAATTGCCTTTTACGATAATTCCTCATAATAGAACCGACTTTGAACAACTGGCGAAACCTTCTTGGGGGAATAATCCTCACTTCTTAATAGTAGATGATATTGTGACTACAGGTCTTTCTATGTTGCGAGGCGTGGACTTTTTGGAAATTGAAGAAAAGCAAGAAACGGTCACTTTCGCTTGCATGATTAGACGTAATCCTGCAAATTTGGATTATTCGGCAGTACATGGGGATCGTTCTAAAGAAGAGTTACATATCATGGACCGGCGTTTTGATTCTATTGATAAGAGACTTGTTTCTTTATTTAATGAACCGGAATAAGATTTATTTGTAAAGCATTGAAATGTCAATAAGTTTATTTTTTAGCAATAAAAAGTAAAGTTCGCCTTTTTGCATATAATGGCCTGCTGCTTGTCCAGCTCGCTTTCCTTTCCCAAAGTATAAGTCTACACGTCCAAGTCCTTTAATTGCACTCCCAGTATCTTGGTTAACAACGAAACGGGAGAATGATTTCCAGTCGACAATTTTGCCCGAAGCGTCTAAAACGGGTTTTTTTGCGGAAATGAGAGCTAAGCCCCCTTGAGGATATACGGAGGTGTCTGTAGCGATTGAGCGGTGAGCTATGACGGGAGTTCCGCTGGCTCCTCTAGGTGTCCCGTCGGAAAAATCGAAAAATATATACCGTTTGTTTTTATACAAATATTTTGGGATGTCTTGCGGGCGTTCATTGAAGTGTTTTTTAATTCCCTGCATTGACCCTTGAGAAGGAGCCAGAGCCCCGTCTTTTAGCATTTTTTCCCCCACGCTTTGATAAGAATAGCCATTTGTGCCACCAAATTGAACTCCTTGCAATTTTCCATGTGGGAACTCAAGAAGTCCTGATCCTTGAATATGTAAGAAATAGCGATCCATTTCGCTGTTTAGCCAAGCAATTTCAAGTCCACTATCCTTTAATGCTTTGAGCCCATCTATATCTTCTCTTGTATAATTGGGGCCGTCAATGAACTCTAAAGAAGAGTAAGGTCGATGAATAGACCGTTTCCGCACAAATTGCCTGTTTTTAGAAAGTTGACTGGGTTTACGGTAAATGGGATATTTGAATTCTGCGGTCTGATATCTACTAGCGGTTATTACTGGCGTATAATATCCGGTAAAAAGAGCTTCTAGGTCCTTACCCTTTCCCTTTCCCGTTTTGACTAGCTCAAATTTTTCTTCAACTTGTAGAGCTAATTCTTTAGAAGTTAAATTTTGATCTATCAAACTTAAGAACGTTTGCAATGTGGAAGTTATTTGTTGAATAGAGACTTGACGTCCGCCAAATGGAAGAGTTTCTCCCGGGTTGCGGTCTGCTAGTACTTCTAAATGGTTGTTTATAGCCTGGGATAGACCCTCATGATTAAGATCGTCGCTTATATTTATCGAAGTATCTTTTTTAGGTTTTGGTTGAAACGTTGGAGGAACTTGTAATATTAAACTTGCGGATTCTTGATTAGAGGAGAAATTTTTTTTAGTCCCAGGAAAATTTAATATTTGAGGGTCTGATGGTGAGTTAAAAGATTTTGGATCTATCTTATTTTCAGGCACAGACCAATCTGCAAAGTTTTGGCGCGGTTTAGAATAGGTTTTTTTGATGAAAACCGTTTCTGATTCAGATGGTTGTGGATGAGAAGAGTTTCTCCATCTGGCGCAACCTTGAAAGATGAAAGTTGTTACTATACAAGTTAAAACCAAAAAACGTTTTCTTTTAGAAAAATAACAAGACATAGCTGAAGAGATCTTAAGAAATAAATTGGAAGTGGATTAGAGAATAGTTAAAGCTTCATTTGCTAATTGATCGCAACGTTCGTTTCCAGGATGTCCGGAATGTCCTTTTACCCAATGCCAAGAAACTTTGTGTTTTTGGTTAAGGGAATGTAGTTTTTGCCAAAGTTCTTTGTTCTTTACGGGTTGACGAGCAGAGTTTACCCAATTTTTTTTAATCCACCCATCAATCCATTCAGTAATACCTTTGATTACATACTGAGAGTCTGTCGTCAAGTCAACTTCGCAAGGTTCTTTGAGGTGATCCAGCGCTATGATACAAGCTGTCATTTCCATTATGTTGTTTGTTGTGTTTTTTGATGCTCCAGTTATTTCTTTTACTTTTCCTTCAAATTTCAAAATACAACCGTAGCCACCAGGACCAGGATTGCCTTTGCAACATCCATCCGTAAATATTGTAACTTTTTTCACGCTCGACCTTTCCAGTTTGTGACAGCTATCGACAAAATATTTGTATTGCAAAT
>CAWVUN010000328.1:0-3117 GCA_963932495.1 uncultured bacterium | reverse complement strand
ATGGTATTGCTAATTACATCAACTCCAGAGACTTTTTCAATTAAATAGTTATAATCTTCTTGAATTTTATTGACATCTTTCTCTATTAAATGAAGCAATTTTAACTCATGGTGACTACGATGGTTATTTGGTATGTTCTGAGGGAGTTTTTGCCTTTGAGGAAGAAAAAGAACGGTGGATAATCAAAACCTTTATAGGATATGATTTATTGAGCGATGATCAGAGAAAACGTTTTTTTAGTCTAGGTGGAATATCGTTTTTGCCCGGAGAAATGATATCAAATGGTGGGTATCAAAGTGATTTTGCCATTTCCGATGAATTTGAGACTTTTCCGGAAGATAAATAATCCCAGCTTTCTAAAAAAGTAGTCTTCATAGACTTTCAATTTCGAATACCTTCTTGCGCGTTCGCGCTAAAATTTTCTTTCACTCTTTTCTATTTCGTTAGAGCTTTCCCCCTCATGATTCAAATTTTTAACTTATACAAAACTTATAAAGGGAATAGTCAGGCACTAATTGACATATCTTTAGAAATTAAATCTGGAGAGTTTGTTTTTTTGACGGGATCAAGCGGTGCGGGTAAATCCACTCTATTAAAGATTCTTTACTGTTGGGAAAACTTTGATAAAGGTCAGATTCTTATTAATGGAATGAACATTGCCAAAATGCGAGAGGATAATTTATATACTTTACGTAGAAAAATTGGCGTTGTTTTTCAAAATTACCGATTGCTCCAAAGAAAAACTGTTTTTGAAAACGTTTCTTTTGCTCAAGAAGCCGTGGAATCTCCCGCGAAAAAAATCCGATTTAAAACCTGGGAAGCTTTAAAAAAAGTGGGGCTAACCCAAAAGAAAGACTCTTTCCCTTTACAATTAGCTGGTGGAGAACAGCAAAGAGTCGCCATTGCTCGTTCGTTGGTTAACTCTCCAGAAATTCTATTAGCAGATGAGCCAACAGGTAATTTAGATCCGGATATTGCCTTGGAGATACTCAAACTATTTGAACACGCCAATAGCCAAGGCGTTACGGTTATTTTTGCCACTCATAGCGTTGAAATGTTGAAGGCTAGAAATTACCGCGTTATTAGCCTTAGCCGGGGCCGACTGGCTTCAACATAATTGACTCGATGAAACTGCTTAAACGATCTGCCAGAATTGCATTTTCTAATATCAAATCCAATACGGATGTGTGTGTGGTATCCGTTATCACGATCATGGTGGCTTTTTCCATCCTGGAATTATTTTTATTAGTATTTGTTAATTTAGACTCCCTCGTTGAAACGTGGAACAGCCAAGTTCAATTAATTGTTTACTTAGATGATTCTGTTTCAAAAAAAGATCAAGCCAAATTAGAAGACCTCATCGCTAATAATAAAAATATTGAATCGACGGCATTTATATCTAAACAACAAGCTTGGAAAGATTTCAAAAAATCATTTTCCGATAAAGCTTTAATTTTAGATTCTTTAGGCTTTAATCCTTTGCCTGCATCGCTACGTCTTCAATTTTTATATTCGCCTGACAGACTGAATTTAATACAAAAATTTTCTCAAATTTTAGAATTTCAAAGTGGAGTAGAGTCCGTAGAATATGGGGAAAACTGGATAATAAAGTTCGAAACTTTTTTGGCTTTTTTGCGGTTATTTTTATTAGCAATTGGAGGACTTTTAAGTATTGGGTTAATTTTAATCATATCTAATACGATTAAACTTTCCATATATTCGAGAAAGGAAGAAATTGAATTGATGGCTTTATTAGGCGCGCGCCCGAAACTCATTAAGTGGCCGTTCTTAATTGAAGGTATGTTACAAGCGTTGGTTGGCGCTCTTTTATCTTTGGGAATTATAAAAATTATTTACTTATACATGAAGATGCAATTCCAAGATTCTATGTCTTCGCTTTTTCGTGGTATATATATTCAATTCATTCCTGATATATTTGCTTTATTTGTTTTAGCGGGTAGTTTGTTCTCCGGTTGGATCGGAAGTTATATCGCTATAAATCGATTTCTAAAGTCTGAACTAAAATGAGTCGCTCAAAGTTTTTTCTTTTTCTTTTGTTATTCTATGTTGTGTTTGGAAACCTTGCGTTTGCTAAAAACCGCAATATAAACGAAAAAGAAATTAAATCCCTCCTTGCCGAAGAAAAAAAAGAACTCAATATCCTCAAAAAAAAACTAGATAAACAAAGCACTAAGCTTTCTACCGTTCATGATCGTGAAGCTTCATTACTTAAGACTCTTGGTCAAATGGAAGATCGTTTAAAACTGAGAGAAAGAGAATTGGAGATTTATGAATGGAATATTGAGATTAATAAAAGAAAAATTGGGAAGCTGGAAACTCTAATTGAAGCCACAGACAAAACACATAAAGACCAAAAACTGGCTCTTTCTCGCTGGTTTCGTATTGTTTATAAAGAGGGAAAAGAATATCCCGTAAAAGTTTTATTTTCTTCTAAGAATATTTCGGACCTTTTACAAAGAATCAAATATATGCAGTTGGTTGCTGAATATGACACTTCTTTATTTAAAAGCTACGAAAGTAAGCTTGCCAAGTTGATGAACGATAAAAATGCTCTATTGCAAGTCCGAAGTAACCTCATATTATTAAAAAAAAAATCTGAAATTAAGAAAAAAGAGGTGTTTCAGGAGCGCGAAAAAAAGAAAGTATTTCTTACACGTCTCAAAAAAGAAAAGAACCTAGGAGTTCGGGTTCAAAAGGAATTACTAATTTCTTCTAATGTATTAGATAAAATTATTCTTGCTCAAGAAGAAAAACTGAAAGAGGGAGAGTCTTTTAATCTAGAAGACCATAAAGGAAGACTTATTTTACCCGTAAGTGGGAAGATATTGAATCGTTTTGGTAAAAAGAGGGACAAACGTTACGACTCGTACGTTATTTTGAATGGTATTAGTATTAAAACACCTAAAAATACACCTGTTCGTTCTGTTTATTCAGGAAAAGTCCTTTATACAGGAAAACTAGAAGGCTACGGAAACTTGATCATAGTCGGGCATGGGGAAAAATACCATACAGTTTATGGACATTTGAATACAATCATTACATCTCCTGGAAAGATGATTCGTAAAGCGCAAATTATTGGCAAATCCGGAGATACAG
>CAWVUN010000327.1:0-3146 GCA_963932495.1 uncultured bacterium | reverse complement strand
AAATCCAAAGTCCTTTTATTTTCGTTATTATTTTTACTACTTCATATAACAAACGCATTTTCTGACCCAAAACGCGTAATTTCTCTATCGCCATCAATCACAGAAACACTATTTGCCATTGGCGCTGGAGACCAAGTTGCCGCTGTAACAGATTTTTGCACATACCCTAACGAAGCCGTACTTAAACCAAAAATTGGCGGCATTTTGAATTCTAGCGCGGAATCGATCATCGCTCTAAAACCAGACCTGCTTATTTTTCAACCTGGTAAATCCAATGTCAAACAACTAGCAAAGAATTTAAATATTAAATATTTAGAACCTTCTTTTCAAAATTTAAAATTGATTTACCAGTCTATCCAAGATATAGGAAATGCGGTAGGTAGAGAAAAAGAAGCTAAAAGTTTAACCAATGATATAAAGTCAAAACTTGAGAGCTATCAAACACGCCTTAAAAATGTAAAACCCAAATCGACACTTCTAATTTTGGGCGATAGCCAAGACCCTTTAAGAGATTTATATGCAGTCGGTAAAAACACCTTCTTAGACGAACTCCTCACTTTATCGGGTGGAGAAAATGTTTTAGACAAAACCCTTTCTGAATATCCAAAGATTTCGAGGGAATTTATTATTTCTCGCTCTCCAGAAGTCGTCATCATTGCCGGACCTAACAGTGAAATAGCCGAGAAGGAGATTTCTTCAAACCTAAACGCATGGAGAGTCTTGGGATCGGTTCGAGCAGTTCAAAATAAAAACATACATCTTATTTCCGCAGATTATATTCTGATTCCTGGCCCGCGCTTGGTTAATATCGTAGACAAATTCTTTCATGCTCTTCACTCTTCCGACTCGCCAGTTTCTAATCCACAGTAATGAATAACCCAACCGATACCTCACTAGAAAAAAAGTCTCCTATATTAGAATCTAGGAACATTTCTTTTCATTACACTCACGAGAAAGAAGAAGCTATTATTGACGCTTCTTTTCAAATCAAACAGGGAGATTTTGTAGGAGCTATTGGCCCCAACGGTTCGGGTAAATCGACTTTATTAAAACTGGCTGCGGGAATTCTATACCCCTCTAAAGGAGAGTTTTTTTATAGAAACCAACCAATCTCCGGCTACAAGAAAAAAGATTTTGCGAAATTAGCGGCATGGGTTCCACAAGAATCCGGTATGGTCTTTCCTTTTAGAACACAAGAAGTTGTATTAATGGGAAGGTATCCTTACCAATCTGGTTTTACTTTTGAAACAGAAGAAGACATAAAAGTCGCATCTGAAGTAATGGAATTAACCGGTACAAAGTTCCTCCTTGGCAAAAAGTTCACCGAAATCAGTGGTGGAGAAAAACAAAGAGTTTTAATAGCAAGCGCTCTAGCTCAAAAACCAGAAACTCTGATATTGGATGAGCCCATCTCATTTCTAGATATAAAATATCAGATAGAAATTCTTGAAATTCTCAGAATGCTCAATCTAAAACATTCCGTAACTATCATCATCGCTCTTCACGATCTAAACTTAGCGTCAAAATATTGCTCGCGATTGCTTCTATTAAAAAAAGGAAACATTGTTAGCGAAGGTCCCCCGAAAGCTATTCTTGAAAAATCAGTCATTGAATCTGTATACGAAACACAAATCAAAACCCTTATTGACGAAGAGGATGGTTCGATGATAATTCTTCCTCGAACAAGAAATAATTAATGCATCTAGAACTTACAGGGAAGAAAATTTTTGTTTCGTTGAGCTTTTTTTTCGCAATTTTTTTAGCGGCATTAGTTTTCGCTCCAATGATTGGTCCCGTCAATATCGACTTAGGTAATGCTTTGTTTGGAGATAATTCAGCGTCTAGAAATGTAGATGCTGAGATTTTTTTCTTAGCTAGGTTACCCCGTGTCCTACTTGCGGCGATTGCGGGAGCTGGCCTGGCTGTGGCTGGCGCAGTTTTTCAAGCGTTATTGCGAAACGATTTAGCTGCTCCTTTCACTCTAGGAGTGTCCAGCGGGGCTTCTTTAGGGGCTGTTATTGCAATTCGGTTTTTAGGAGTTGCTCCACAAGGATTCTCACTAGTTCCCATTGCGGCATTTTTTGGAAGTTTGCTGGCTATTGGCCTCGTTTTTGGAATCGTTCCTAATCGACGCGGCGAACTCCCCGCCCCTGTCATGATTTTAGCCGGAGTGACGGTAAATTTCTTCTTCGCCGCTTTGGTCATGTTTATTCATTATTTATCTGATATTTCACAATCGTTTCAGATTATTAGATGGTTAATGGGCGGTTTAGATATAACAGATTACTCAACGCTACTATGCATCGCCCCTTTAGTTTTTATTGGAATAGCATGCTTAATTTTCTTGGGCCGCGATCTAAACCTACTGAGTGCTGGAATTGAATCGGCTCAAAGCCGTGGAGTTGATGTTATATGGGTTCAACGAATCGGCTTCGTTTCCGCTTCATTAATTACCGGAGCGGTTGTATCTGTTTGCGGACCTATAACTTTTCTGGGATTGATCGTCCCTCATATTGTCAGACTGATTGTTGGCCCAGATAATCGCATCTTAATTCCCGCATCTATGTTCTTTGGAGCCGCTTTCTTAATCCTTTGTGACACTGCCGCTAGAACAGTGATATCGCCCTCCGAAATTCCTGTAGGCATCGTCACCGCAATGCTTGGCGGACCATTTTTTGTTTGGCTACTTAGAAAAAAAATTTAAAAGGACAGTTATAGATATGGTAGCTAAAACCCTCATGATTCAAGGAACTGGCTCTGGAGTTGGTAAAAGTGTCCTTGTTGCAGCCCTTTGCCGACAGTTTTATAAAAACGGCCTATGTGTAGCTCCATTCAAATCTCAGAATATGTCCTTAAATTCTTTTGTGACGGAGGACGGAGGAGAAATGGGACGCGCGCAAGTTTTTCAAGCTGAAGCTTGCGGTTTAAAACCTTCCGTCGCAATGAATCCCATTTTATTAAAACCTTCTGCCGATAATTATTCCCAAGTAATTGTGATGGGACGCCCTGTCGGTAACTCGGATGCAAAAGATTATTACCGCAATAAAGAAACTTATTTTAAAGAAGCGATTACCGCTTTTGAGTCTTTACGACAATCTTTCGATTTGATTATTGTATGATTATTTTTTTTCATTATTCAGGGGTTT
>CAWVUN010000326.1:0-3151 GCA_963932495.1 uncultured bacterium | reverse complement strand
CGAACGCCGTTCTGCAAGAATAATTAGTTTAGGTACACTAGAGTTTTATCCTCCAGACTTTCTGAAACCTGACAAAACAAAGTCTTCAGCAGAGCTAACCCAAAAAAAGGGAGCAATCAGCTAACCTTCTATGGTGCCATTAGAAAAATTAGAATCTCTCTTAGGAATTGTGGGTCTTCTACGCGCAAAGTTTTCTCTCATAATGCTAACTATACACCAGCGGCGGGAAGCATATAAAACTAATCGAAGTTTCCCCCCTGAAGAACTTGGCGATCTTATGGCAGAAGCCCAAGAATTATTTGCCGAGTTGCTTAAAATGAGTGAATTTCTTTCAACAACTCAGGGAAACCTCGAGGAAACTCCAAGAGATAAATTTGACTTATATTTGAAGGATTGGGCTATTTCCCAAGCAACTGAACGAATGGAACGAATAAATACTTTTTTACAAAAACTGCAAAACCAAAGGTTGGAGGGGCTATTTTTCGATCCTAAGGTGTTTAAGGATGGATTTCTATTGATAAAAGAAGCTTCGGAATTATTAAAACAACGTGATTCTTAACTATAAAATCTACCCCGCATCAGAGTTTTGTCGAATTGAACCATATAAATAATCAATTTTTCATCAACTGCAATGGGAACAATAAATTTGTACTTGGTGCAATTTAGAGGGATGGGCATTTCCTGATTACCCATTTTCAATTCAATTATAGAAGATATCCATGGCTCTAGAGTTTTACAATCTTATTTTGGACAATGCAAACACAAATCCCGACCATCATGCCATAATTGATGGCGATTCAACTCTCACCTATAAAGATCTACTAACTCAAATAGATAACTTTTCACGAGCTCTGGGGACCCTTGATTTAAATGAAAACAGCAAAATAGGAATCCTTTGCTTAAACCAAAAAGAACACTTGATTGCCCTATTAGCTTCATTTTGCAAAGGGTTACCAATAATACCGTTAAACGCGTTATTTAACTCAGAAACTCTTGCCTTCATCGTCAAAGATGCCAGCATTGACCACTTGTTAATAAACCCATTATTTATTAAAGAGGAAACTGCTGTTTTCTTTAGTTCTTTCAAAAAAATAATCCTAACTGGCCCCACCGAAAAAAGTAAACTCCTTAAAAATGATGTAGTTAGTTTCGAAGATTTTTTAAAAAAGGGAGAAAAAGACCCAGCTCCAATAAAATATCATGAAAGACCATCAACTACCCCTGACGTCATTCTATATACCTCTGGAACAACAGACCAACCAAAGGGAGTTCCGCTTAGCGAAAAGCAATTTTATTTAAACACAGGAGCTTTTTTAGATCGCCTTAACTTTAAAGCTAGCGATAAAGCAATAGTTGCACTGCCACTGTTTCATTCCTTCGGTAATATAATGGTCCTGGCCCTTTTTCGGATTGGCGGAACTTTAATTATGTTGCCACAATTTGCCCCAAAAACTATTTTAAGTCTGATCGAAAAACATAAGGCAACTGTCTTGCCCCTAGTTCCTACTATTTATTCATTTTTAATCGACTTGTACTTAAAAGGGAACTACGACATTTCCACACTTAGGTTATGCATTTCGGGTGGAGCTTCTTTAGCAGAAGCATTATTACATCGCGTTGAAGAAACTTTAGGAGTGACTGTTTTAGAAGGATATGGTTTGACTGAAACTTCTCCGGTACTATCTGTAAACTCAGCTTTAGAAGGAAGCATCCCGGGGTCTGTAGGGAAACCGTTGGCAAATGTAAAATTAAAAATCTTGGACGAGTCAGGCTCTCTAGTTCCTCAAGGGTCTGTTGGAGAAATCCTTGTTAAAGGTCCAACAATTATGGGAGGCTACTGGAACAGCCCTGAAGACACAAAGCTGGCTTTCGACGATGAAGGATGGTTCCGAACTGGCGACTTAGGCCATATAGATGAAAAAGGCCGCCTTTTTATATCCGCAGGGCGAAAGAAAGACTTGATCATAAGAGCAGGAGAAAACGTTTCACCTTTAGCCATAGAAAACCGACTGATTCAACACCCGTTAATTGCAGAGGCCGCAGCAGTGGGCGTTCCTCATGACCGATTAGGAGAACAAATCAAAGCTTGCATCGTTACAAGAGAAGGAAATGAACTAACCACAGGAGCCATAAAGGGTTTCTGTAAAGAAACGTTACCTTCTTACATGATTCCAGACTTAGTTCAATTTTATAATGAGCTTCCAAAAAATCAGACAGGTAAAATAATTAAAACTAAATTACAAGAAAATTGATATTAGCTCTAGTTGGGTTGAACAACAAAAATTGATATAATAAATCTATGCAAAAAAAAATTGCTCTAATAAACATGCCTTTTGGCTTTCATATTTACCCATCTATCCAACTGGGAACTTTATCAACTCTCGTGAAAAGCCATGGATGGGACGCCCAAAGTTTTTACTTCAATTTACAGTTCGCTCAACAAATCGACATTTCTGTATATAACCAACTTTGTGAAGAGCGCCATTTAATTGGCGAATGGTTGTTTTCAGAAATTCTTTTTGGCGCATCTCCTAAAAATCAAGATTATCCCAACCATTATTTGTCCCATTTTGAAAGCATCGCTCAAAAAATAAACAGGCCTGTCGACTTTTTGTTAGATGTAAAAAAGAAGATGGTTCCAGAGTTCCTAGATTGGGCTTCCAACGCATTAGATTGGACCCTTTTCGAGGTTGTCGGCTTTTCCTCGACCTTCAACCAAAATGTCGCCAGCCTTACACTGGCTAAGTTAATTAAAGAAAAAAATCCAAACGTTAAAATTCTATTTGGCGGATCGAACTTTGAATCGGAAATGGGACTGGAATATTTTGAAGCTTTTTCATGGATCGATTATGCCGTCTTAGGAGAAGCCGAACCCGTTCTCCCAAAATTAATGAATTCCATCGATACAAACAGCGAACCACCTGATGGCGTAGTTCATCGAAAAGACGGAAAAACGGTATACAAACAATGCGAGGAAACATTCCAAAACTTTGCCGATTATGGAGCTCCTGATTACGATGACTTTTACGACCAAATCAGGCAAATGGATCCCAACTCTCCCTTATTAGAAAACCCAATCGTCCTCTATGAAACAGCGAGGGGTTGCTGGTGGGGGGAAAAGCATCATTGCACTTTTTGTGGGTTAAATGCC
>CAWVUN010000325.1:0-3156 GCA_963932495.1 uncultured bacterium | reverse complement strand
TTTCGACTTTGCCAATGCCTGAACTCCAGCATCGCCCAATTTAACAAAATAAAAATCAAGCGTATGGTAATCCCTACTTAATTTAAAACCGCTTCGTATAATTCCTTCAATGTTATAAAACTTTTTTAGCATTGACCTTCCTGCGTTTCAAAATTTTTGTTGTCGGTTTCTGTAGAGCATAAAACACACTAACAGAAACAAAAATTTACGACTAAAAAACGTCTGCAAAGAACTTTTCTAAAGTCCCAAAATACTTATTATTAGGAGCCAAAATAATATCATTGTGCCCCACTCCTTCAATCAATTCTAATTCTTTCTTTTCTGATGATGCATTCTTAAAGTTTAATTCTGCTTCTCTATATGAAATGATGGCATCGTCCACACCATGCATTAGCAATAATGGGCAAGTTATCTGTTTGATTTTTTGGCTATTGTTAAACACTGCGTTTTCTTCTGGAGTTATAGAATCCACACGCAACCCACGTCGTTCGACCAAAGGAATTGGGTCGGCATACCCGCTCTCAATTATACAACCGCTAATGTCCGGATACTTCACGCCAATTTCTATAGCTGAAGCACTTCCCAAGGATCGCCCCACGACACAGACATTAGACCGGACGATTTTATTTTCAGTTAAATATTTAAAAATAAAACAAGCGTCACTTAACACGGTCCTCAATGAAGGATACCCATTACTTTTTCCATAACCTCGATAATCACAAACGATCAACTCACCTCCAATAGCCCCAAAAATTTGAGCTAACTCATTGTAATCTGATACTATTTCCCCATTACCGTGAAAATAAACTATACCAAACCGAGCAGACGAGTTAGGAAATTTTCTCGCGTGAATTTTAATCTCAGGCTCTACTTCAATATATATCTCCTCCGCATTAGCAGGAGGACTTGAGTAATCTGGCCGAGGAAAAAAAAGGTTTTGGTTAAAAGCTGTAGAATCGAAAATTGAATCCATTTTGTTATTTTTTCATCTTGAACAATTATTAGCGAAAACTTTTTAACCTGGAAATATTCAAAAACTTTTTGAACTTAGACTCATATCATGTAGAATAATCGCCAAGAAAATTTCAAATAAAAACTTTAACTCAAAATCTGTTCATACTACATCATTAAGGCAAAATTTTTCTTTATTATTTTGCACTTATAACTCAACATTTACCTTTATGTTTTGCACTATTAATGCAAAATTCATTTTTTCTATTTTGTAATATTTAGATTAAGGAGATTTCAATGTTAATGGATGTCGCCCCGATTGAAAAACTTTTTCAATCGATGAAAGAAATTCATGATAACGCTCGAAAAAACTTGGGCAGAGATTTAACCGTTGTCGAGAAAATTCTTTATTCTCATATGGATCCAGTGGATTATTCCAAACTGGTTCGAGGATCCGACGATATCAAATTGAAAGCCGACCGCGTTGCCATGCAAGACGCTACCGCTCAAATGGCCATCCTTCAGTTCATGTCTGCAGGTATGCCAAAAGTTTGTGCCCCAACAACCGTTCACTGCGATCATTTGATCCAAGCGCACACTGGAAGCGTGGAAGATCTTAAAACAGCAGTAGATTTAAACAAAGAAGTTTACGATTTCCTTCGCTCTTCCTCTATGAAATACGGAATGGGCTTTTGGAAACCAGGTTCTGGAATTATTCACCAAGTGGTGATTGAGAATTATGCATTACCAGGCACCATGATGATTGGCACCGACTCGCACACTCCAAACGCTGGCGGACTAGGAATGGTCGCAATTGGAGTTGGCGGCGCCGACGCCGTTGACGTAATGACGGGCCAACCATTCACAACTAAAATGCCGAAACTAGTTGGAATCAAATTAACTGGAAAGCTCAATGGCTGGACAGCGTCAAAAGACATTATCTTAAAAGTTACTACCATGCTTACCGCAAAAGGCGGTACTGGAAAGATTGTCGAATACTTTGGCGAAGGTGCGCGCTCCTTAAGCGCAACCAGTAAAGGCACCGTAACCAACATGGGGGCGGAATTAGGAGCGACTACTTCCATCTTCGCTTATGACGATTCAATGGACGAGTTCTTAAAAATGACCGAAAGAACTCCATTCGCAGAACTTTGCCAAAAGTACAAAGACGTATTGGTTTCCGACGCAGACTGCGAAACCAACCCAGAAAAATACTACGACGAAGTTCACGAAATCGATCTTTCAACTTTGGAACCACATCTTGTTGGTCCACATACTCCAGACTTAGGACGCACCGTTTCTGAGATGAAGGCCGATTGTGAAAAGAACGATTATCCTAAAAAAGTCTCCGCCGCTCTTATCGGGTCTTGTACTAATTCCAGTTACGAAGATTTGACTCGCGCGGTAAGCTTGGTAAGACAAGCTAAAAGTGCTGGACTCAAAGTAAAATGCAACTTGCTAATCACTCCAGGTTCCGAAAGAATTTTTGAAACCATCAAGCGCGATGGGATCTTGCAAGATTTTGAAGAGGTTGGCGGAACCGTTTTGGCAAACGCTTGCGGGCCTTGTATCGGACAGTGGAAACGAGAAGATATAAAAAAAGGAGATAAGAATAGCATTATCAGTTCTTATAACCGTAACTTTGCTAAAAGAAACGATGGCAATCCTGAAACACTGAGCTTCATCAGTAGCCCCGAAACCGTTGTTGCAATGGCTTTCGGAGGAACCTTTGACTTTAATCCACTAAAGGATACAATTAAAACTGAAGACGGCAAAGATTTTAAATTTGAGCCTCCACAAGGTAAAATTTATCCAACGGAAGGGTATGCAAGTAAAGACAGCGGCTACGAAGAACCATCAAATACAGGCGAAGTAGTGGTCGATCCAAGTAGCGAACGTTTAGCAATCTTGGACGCGTTTCCAAAGCAGGATCCAGTTGCCGATTACCAAGAGCTACCTATATTGCTCAAAGCGGCGGGGAAATGTACCACCGACCATATTTCTCAGGCTGGTCCTTGGTTAAAATATCGAGGGCATTTGGACAATATTAGTAATAATATGTTCTTGGGAGCTAACCACGAGTTCTGTGATGAAACCGGCAAAGGCATTCATCCTGATACTGGAGAAACCGAAGAGTTAAACAAGATAGCCCGCCATTACAAAAGTAAAGGTAAGGGATGGGTAGCTTTTGGCGATGAAAATATT
>CAWVUN010000324.1:0-3156 GCA_963932495.1 uncultured bacterium | reverse complement strand
GGCCGATGGAAGAAAATCGGTAAGCTTTTTTTAAAGAATCGTAATGAATTTTGTTGCTTATCGTGTTAGAGCTTATTACTTTATCCGCCCAAAAAGGGATCGCTTTTAAAAGTTCGACTTGGTAGGTGAAGGTCAAAGGAACGCCCTTATTAATTGCCTCTAAAATATCTTCAGGAAATCCGTCTACTAAGTCAGCGCCCATTGTCACCTGGCTACCTTTGGAATTTACATTAATATTGGCAATAGAAGGTGAAGCGTAAAGATTTTGGATTGTAAAGATTAGGAAGAAGAATATTATCAAGAACGAAATGGCAACACTCTTATGAGAAACTTTTGTAAGTTTCAAGCAAGACTTCGTCAAAGTCGAGATTAGGTTCCCAACCAAAATATTTTTTAAATTTGTCATGTTTAATAGCACTTCTTCGGGGTTCGCCTTTTCTTGGTGGACCAAATTCAATTCCAAGGTTTTTCCCTGAAAGTCGTACCAAATTTTCTGTTAAAGAAAGAACACTCGTTTCTATTCCCGTTCCAACATTAAAAACCCCGGTGTTACTCTTTGAATCCAGAGCCAGTATGTTGGCCGCAACGACATCGAATACCGAAACAAAATCCCGCGTTTGTTTTCCATCGCCAAAAATAAGAGGCGATGTGTTTTGTACCAAACGTTGACAAAATATGGCAATGACCCCCGATTCCCCATACGGGTCCTGACGAGGGCCAAAAACATTGCTATAGCGTAAAGTGATGCAATTTAAACCATGTACATTTTTATAAAACTTAAAATAATTCTCGACACTCAGCTTTGCAATCGCATACGGGCTAGATGGATTACATGGAGATTCCTCTGAAGCTGGAACTGGTGCTTGGTCTCCATAAATGGCTCCCCCCGTAGAAGCGAAAATAAAGTTTTCAATACGGTAGGTTACAGCAAGCTGTAACAGTTGTAAAGATCCAATAATATTAGAATTTGCGTCTTTAGCTGGATCGGAAATGGACCGTTCCACAGAGCTTTGAGCGGCGTGGTGATTTATAACCTGGATATTCTCATTTTTGAAAACATTTTCAACTTTGGGGTCAAGAAGGTCGAGCTCATAAAATTTGGCCTGCGGATTAATATTCTCTCTACGCCCGGATGACAGGTTGTCGATGATGACAACTTCGTGGCCAGCTTTTATGTACGCGTCCGTAATATGGGAGCCGATGAATCCTGCGCCGCCGGTAACTAAAATTTTCATTCATCCATTCCTTCTAATAGTTTGCGAAATTCGAAAATGAGATCTAACGCTTGTTTTGGAGTCAAATCATTGGGATCGACTTCTTTCATTCTTAGATTGATTGGGTTAGGAGGACTGCTGAATAAATTAAGCTGACGCGAAATTTCCTGCTGCGGCAAGTCTGTAGACTCTCCAATTTTTGGCCAGCCGACTTCGTTAAACTCGTTTTTTTCTAGATTAGACAACACCTCGCGAGCTCTTTGCAACAATTTATCGGGAAGCCCTGCCAATCGCGCTACTTGAATGCCGTAACTTTTGTCGGCACCTCCAGCTGCTATTTTTCTAAGAAAAATGATTTCGTCGTTCCATTCCTTTACTTGAACGTTGAAGTTATTCACCCCGGGCAATAAGGCCGCTAAGTCAACCAACTCATGATAATGTGTCGCAAAAATGGTTTTTGCGCCGATATTTTCCGGGCCGTGCAAGTACTCTACTAGTGACCAAGCAATACTGATGCCATCGAAAGTGCTAGTTCCTCTTCCCACTTCGTCTAAAATTACCAAACTTTTTGAAGTTGCGTTATTTAATATGTTGGCAGTCTCGTTCATTTCTACCATAAAAGTCGATTGACCTTTTAATAAATTGTCGTGAGCACCAACTCGGGAAAAAATGCGGTCAACTGCTCCAACCTCGGCACTATCGGAGGGAACAAAGCTTCCGATTTGAGACATTAAAACGATCAAAGCAACCTGGCGTAGATAGGTAGATTTTCCGGCCATGTTGGGTCCCGTAACAATCATGATTTGGTTATCGTCGCAATCTAGGAAAATATCGTTCGGGATGAATTGGTTTTTAGGACCCATTTGCTCTACTAAAGGATGACGGCCATTTTCTACATTTAAAATAGAATCGTCGTTGACTTTAGGCATGCAATAGTTGTTTTGGCGAGCAGTTTCTGCAAAAGCCGATAACACGTCAATTTCGCTAATCTTTGCCGCTATTTTTTGAATGCGAAGGTTTTCCGCCGCAACTTTTTCTCGCAACTCGCGGAACAGTTTCAATTCTAATTCGTGAATTTTCTCTTCAGCTCCAGAAATATCTTCTTCATACTTTTTTAATTCGGGGCATATATAACGCTCTGCATTGACCAAAGATTGTTTGCGGATATATTCCTCTGGTACTTGGTCGACGTGCCTTTTAGTCACTTCGATGTAGTAGCCGTAAATTTTGTTGTATCCTATTTTCAAAGAGGATATTCCGGTGCGCTCTTTTTCTTTTGTTTCTAAGGAAGCGATCCAACTTTTGCCTTCGCGCGCCAAACCCCTTAATCTATCGAGCTCGGGATCGACTCCTTTTTTGATGGCGTAGCCATCTTTGAGATTGAGCGGTGGGTCGTCGGAAATATTGTAGTTGATCCATTGCCGAACATCGTCGATGTTGTCCCAGTTTTCTAAAATTTGTGAAACGATTTCAGTAGGGAGTTTGCCAATGATTTCTTGAACTTTGGGTAAAACTTCAAGACTGGATTTAAGATTCACTAAATCGCGCGCGCCGCAAGCGGCTAAGGATATCTTTGCGGCCAATCGTTCGAGGTCAAATATTCTTTTAAGTTCTATTCGTAAATCGTCTTTAAGAATGACTTGTTTACGCAGTTCGTCTACAACCGACAACCGTTGATTTATTTGTCTTGAATCTAAAAGAGGTTTAAGAATCCATTCCTTTAATTTTCTTGCTCCCATGGGCGTTTTGGTGGTGTCTAGTAGGTTGAGCAACGTGCCCGACCGTTTGCCATCGGAGTTTTGTACAAGTTCTAAACTACGAATGGTTGCCTGGTCTAACGCGATATAGTTATGTGGATTGTATGTAGAAAGAGCATTAATATGAGCGAGTTCGGAACCTTGTGTTTCCTTAACGTATTGCAACAAGGCTCCTGCCGAGCTAA
>CAWVUN010000323.1:0-3157 GCA_963932495.1 uncultured bacterium | reverse complement strand
AAGTGCCTCTAGCACGGAAAGATGAATTTTTAAAAACAGCCGAAGGCTATGAATCTTTATTTGAAGACAGTTAAATGTTTTCGAGTTATAAGGGTGTCACTTTTTCTGTTTCGTAAGTCACTTACCAAAGTTTTCTATTGATATAGTTTTTGATGAAACCTGAATTGCTATAATGTTTGATGGCGATTTGGGTTTTGTATTTGGATTTTATTCTTCTTGCGGCTTAACGAAATTGTTCCGCAAATTTATCCGACTTGATGTGGCGTTCTAAATCTATAAAACGCAAAAGCAAAAAAAAAACTTCTTTAAAACGCCAACTTTTATTCTGGGGTTTGAAGGTTGTAACTGTAATCTTTTTGCTAAGCCTGCTTCCTGTAGCGATATACAAATATGTTAATCCGCCGACGACTCCTTTGATGTGGATTCGCTGGATGGAGAATGAAAAGTTCAGTCCGTCTCCCATTGATCTCGAACGCTGGGTTCCATTATCAAATATTTCAGAAAACCTGATAAAAGCCGTTGTCGTGGCTGAAGACGGTAATTTTTTTCGACACTCAGGTTTTGATTGGGGTGCTTTAGGAAATGCTTTTTTGCATAATTTGTCTTCTAGCGGAAAGCTGGGAGCAAGTACGATAACTATGCAAACGGCTCGGAATGCATTTCTATGGCAAAGTCGAACATGGTTTCGGAAAATATTGGAGGCTTACTATACCGTTTTAATCGAAACTTTTTGGGATAAGGGACGTATCTTAGAGGTTTATTTGAATATTATTGAATGGGGAGACGGAATTTTTGGCTGTTCTAAAGCGACTCAGTTTTACTTTTCAAAACCTGTAAAATCATTAGATGTCGAAAGCTCTGCTTGGTTAGCTTCTATATTGCCAAACCCGAGAGTATGGTCAAAGGTTTCTTTTGCAAGGAAGATAATTAAATCTAACAAGAGAATTATTAAAGGGATAAAAGTAGTTAAAATCCCTCTTTCAATTTCTATGAGTGTTTCTAAATGATCCGATTGCAAATATCTAAGAGTTTACAGAGAAAAATTAGAGCAGGATATCCCTGGGTTTTCCGTTACCAGGTTGAAAATTCGTTGGATGGAGATCCGGGGGACTTAGGCGTTATTTACGATGCTGACAATCGCTTTTTAGCAATTGGATTAGTTGATCCCGACGATGAGATTTGTTTTAGAGTATTACAACGTGGCAAACCAACAGTTATTGATGAAAACTTTTTTCGCGAGAGGTTTAAAGCAGCGGTTTCTATTCGCCAGCCTTTAATGAGTCTTCAGACTGACGGCTATCGACTATTAAATGGTGAAAATGATGCGTTCCCAGGTTTGATTTTGGATAAGTATGGAGATTCTGCAGTATTAAAAATTTATTCAACATCCTGGATCAGATATTTGAATTTTTTTAGTATTATAATTCAAGAAGAAACTTCTATTAAACGAACGTTAATTCGATTGGCAAGAAAACTAGTTCCAATTTGTTCAACACGCTTCTCCCTCAATGAGGGTGATATGTTGTTTGGAGAACCTTTGAACTCTCCTGTAAAGTTTTTGGAAAATGGATTAGAGTTTGAGGCAGATATATTACAAGGACAAAAGACTGGCTTTTATTTTGACCAAAGAGAAAACCGAGAGACCGTCCGTGAGTTGGCTTCAGAAGCATCGACGCTTAATGTTTTTTGTTACACAGGTGGGTTTTCCGTTTATGCCCTTGCAGGTGGTTGTCGCGACATTTTAGAAATTGATTTAAATCCATGGGCTTTGGAAGCTGGTAAAAAAAATGTCGCATTAAACTTTTCGAACCCTAATGAGATGTCTAACTTTACTCAAAAAAAGGGAGACGCATTTCAGGAGTTAGACGAATTAAAACGGAAAAACAGGATGTTTGATTTAGTGATATTGGACCCTCCTGCTTTTGCACGCAAAAAAAAGGAAAAGGAAAAAGCTCTCAATGCTTATTCTCGACTTGTTGAAGCGGGAGCTTATCTAGTTAAAAAGGGAGGTGTTTTATTTGCAGCGTCTTGTTCTGCACCGGTGTCTTCTGATGAGTTCTTTGAATCGGTATATCGAGGAATAAAGTCAGCGGGAGTTAAGTTCCAAGAGTTTAAACGCTCTGGGCATGCTTTAGACCATCCGGTTTCCTTTACAGAAGGAGCGTATTTGAAAGGTATTTTCGGTATAATAAATTAGCGAAGGTAAATTGTTTGAATTAAGAATCTAATCTAGAAACTAATTCTTTTCTTTTAGCTACCGGCACCACAGCTTCACATTTTTTGCGCAATCTTTTTCTGGGTTCATGAAACGAGAACTTTCTACACATTCTTCAAAATTTTTAATACCCGTCACTTCTGTGGCGTAAGAACACCAGTTTTCTTCTTTGCTCTCAGTGGTCAGAGGTTGGTCTTGCCATAGTGCTTTTTCAAAACAAATATTCGAAAATGCTTGTTTATTCAATTTTCGGTTTTCTTTTTTACAACGAGAAAGCGAAGCATTAGAAGCAAAAGCTGGAAACTCTTTTCCGCAGGCAAAGCCGATAACGGAGGTTGTCGCTCCTTTTTGATCGCCATGGGAGCTGAGAAAGTTTTGATGGACTGCCCCATACCCTGCCTCTTCGCAAGTTTTGGCAACTTTACAAAAATCTCCACATTTTTCAATAGCGCATTTTTCCGCTTCGGCAGGGTTCGCTTTGTTAGTGCAGTAACCATATTTTGAATTTCCACCATCAACTGCTATAGAGGTTACTGCTCCGACGAAGGGAGGGAATGCTAATAGAAAAAGCGAAATAATTCCTGATATGCTGACAGTAAAAATTTTACTATTGCACGTTAAAAAAGTGAACATAATCCCCCTCGGAAAGAAAAAATAAAGCTGAATCAGTTTAGGAAATATCTTATCAAGTTTAAACTATTTTTAACTTGTTGTCTTTACTTGGGTTTTGGAAAATTTAAAAAGGCTTCTTTAGATTATTTAAAAAAAAAGAAATAATAATATGAGTTATGGTCAAATGTGGAGTATGAGAAGATGATCAAGCCGTGTTCCTTGAGATTGAGCAAAACCTCTGCTCAACTCTGTTCTGATTTTCGATAGCCGACTTTAATAGCAAGGAACTCCTTATCACCTTGACTGGTTACGCCAATAATAACCAGAATG
>CAWVUN010000322.1:0-3157 GCA_963932495.1 uncultured bacterium | reverse complement strand
AAATTAATGGCAGAATGAGATATTTTCTAAAACTAGAAATGAATTTCGTACTACTCAAGTATTCATTTTATTTAGTTAGGGATAATTCCTATGCTGGTAAGTTTTTAAAAGAATAGCAATTAAAAAATGAGAAAGGCCTAACGACGCGAATGGTTGTAGTTTTGATAAGTTAACAAATAGGTAAACTTTTTGGAAAAACTAAAATTTATTTTATCCGATATTAAAATTCAACATACGATTTTTGCGTTGCCGTTTGCGGTGATGAGCGCATTCCTAGCTGCGGAAGGGGTGCCCAGTATTCGATCTTTGTTTTGGATCGTTATTGCGATGGTGGGAGCGCGTAGTTCGGCAATGGCTTTTAATCGTATTATTGACGCGAAATACGATAAAACAAACCCCAGAACCCAAAACCGCGCTTTACCGGCAGGTAAGGTAGTTTCAAGTCAGTATTGGGTTTTTCTAGTTGTTGCTTCAATTATTTTTATAATCGCTAGCGGTATGCTAAATCAATTAGCTTTGATGTTATCACCGTTGGCATTGGCGATCGCATTTTTCTATTCGGTTACGAAGAGATTTACTTCGTTCTCCCATTTTTTCTTAGGAATGGCTTTGTCGGTTGCCCCCGTTGGCGCATGGGTTGCTATAAGAGAAGAAATATCATTTGCTTCTTTAGTTTTGGGAACGGCGGTAGTTTTTTGGTTAATAGGGTTCGATATTATTTATTCTTGCCAGGATGTGGAAATCGATCAAAATTCAGGATTGCATTCAATTCCTGTGAAGTTAGGCGTTAAGAATGCCTTGAGGTTGGCTGCTTTTTCTCACGCGATTATGATTGTTATTTTATTAGGATTGTCTTATTTGCCTCTTTTGGGAACTTTATATATAGCTGGAGTGTTGGTTGTAACAGGTTTATTGGTCTACGAGCACTCATTAGTTAAATGGGATGATCTGTCAAAAGTTAATATAGCTTTTTTTAATGTTAATGGTTTGATTGGAGCTGCTCTGATGGTTACAGTGGCTGTCGATTGCGTTTGGCTTTAAGTTTAATGTAAAATGGTTAATTGAGCTTATTTTTATAAAAGGGAGTTCCATTTCCTTTTTTTATTTTTAAATACAAGTTTTGGTTTGTGTGAGGATTTTATGAGGTTGTTTGAGTTTGAAGATAAAATATTAGAACCTATCTACGAAAAAGTAGAATTAGGAACTCGACTTGGTTTTGAAGACGGCGTGACTTTGTTTAATTCTCCGGATTTACAAGGTGTGGGATTTTTAGCAAATATTGTTCGTGAAAGACTGAACGGAAATAATGCCTACTATATTCATAATCGACACATTAACCCTACTAATATTTGCGTACACAGTTGTCAATTTTGCGCTTTTGGAGTCAAAGTTGAAGATGAAACTTCTTATGTGAAATCTTTAGAAACGATTTTTGAAGACGCTGAGAAATATGAAGGTGGACAAGTTAGCGAATTTCATATAGTTGGAGGTTTGCACCCTGATTTACCATATCAATATTATGTCAATATGTTGAAAGGTTTGAAAAGCCGTTTTCCTGAAGTTCATATCCAAGCGTTTACTGTTGTTGAGTTGGAATATCTTGCTCGCTTAGCAAGGATGTCATTACATGAAACGCTTATAGAGTTAAAAGATGCTGGTTTAGGATCGGTTCCCGGTGGTGGTGCTGAAATTTTTGCTAAAAGAGTAAGAAGAAAAATTTGTGCAGATAAAATCACTGGTGAAGAATGGTTAGAAGTTCAGGAAGCAGTTCATTCTGTTGGCCTGAAAAGTAATGCCACTATGCTTTATGGACATTTAGAGACAGTTGAAGAGCGAGTGGACCACCTTATTCGTTTAAGAGAATTGCAGGATAAGACAAACGGTTTTGTTACTTTCATTCCTTTGGCTTTTCATCCGGAAAATACCAATCTAGGTTTTTTGTCATCGACAACGGGTCAATTAGATTTGAGAGCCTTAGCGGTATCTCGCTTAATGTTGGATAATTTTCCACATATTAAAGCTTTTTGGATAATGATAACACCTGAAATCGCTCAACTTTCAATGGCTTATGGGGCCGATGATATGGATGGTACTGTGGTTGAGGAAAAAATAATTCACGCCGCAGGAGGAGTGACTGGTCATCTATTTCATAAGAATAATATTGAAAATCAAATCAGAGAAGCAGGAAGAGTTCCTGTCGAACGCGATACTCTTTATGAAAATCTCCAAGAGCATTTAGTCTAGCCAGAGCAATAGGTTTTAAGTACAGATAGAAATTATGTTGCACTTTATTTTCTTGACAAGGTCGATTAGGACTTTGCAGCTTTAAAAGAAAAGCTAAGCCGCCTGATAAAAGGAAAGTCTTTAGATGGACTAGAATTTGCTCCTGCGGGAGAAGCTGAGGCCTCAGCCCCAAAGAAAGCAGCTGATCCGGCCCCGAAATTAGTTGAAGAAGCTCCTGCAGCTCCGGAAACTATTTCAGAACTTGAAGATCCAGCTCCAACTCCAACACACTCTGCTCAAGAATATGTAGATCCAGAAATAAATGATGAGATGGAAGCGGTAGCAAATGAATTCTTGGAAGAGAGCTATGAGAATTTGGATCAAATTGACCGTGACTTGGTAGACCTTAAGCAAAACTCCTCTGATAACGAACTTTTAAGTAGTATCTTTAGAGTTATTCATACGATCAGAGGTGATTGTGGTGTTCTTGGATTTTCAAAGTTGGAATCGTTGACCCATGTTGGTGAAAATTTGCTCAGTAAACTTAGAAATTGCGTCTTAGTCCTTAATCCGATGATTGCCAGTGCTTTGTTAAAAATGGTGGATGCTGTTAGGCCGATACTTGGAAGTATTGAATTGGATAAAAATCAAGGTAATGTTTATTATGCCGCGCTGATTGAAGTATTGAGTAAATTAACTAAAGAAGAAACGGTTGACGAAGTGCCTGGATCGTCTCCTGCATTTGAAGAAAACCCTCCTGAAAAGCAGGGTCAAACTGAAACAGCTGCAGTGCCTTAAGCTAAACAAGCCGCTGAAAAAAAAACATAGCACCGCCAGGAAGGTAGAGCGAGTGTTTCATAATCAAGTATTCGCGTTGATGTAGGATTGCTAGATAAATTAATGAATCTCGTAAGTGAATTGGTTCTTGCACGTA
>CAWVUN010000321.1:0-3165 GCA_963932495.1 uncultured bacterium | reverse complement strand
TTGGAGGACAAAATTTTATTTCTTCCGTTTTGGATAAAATTGAATATTTGAGAGAGATTCTTGAGAAAAGCGGGAGTTCTGTTGAAGTTCAAGTGGATGGAGGAATTAAAGTAGAGAATGCCGCAGAAATTACCAACGCAGGGGCAGATATTTTAGTGGTTGGATCGGGAATTTTTTCTTCAAAAAATTATAAAAATACCATCATGAAGCTCAAAAACGCGTGATTCTTTAGTATTTCATCTTCTTATTTGAGTTGATTGACCTGCCTAACGGCTATTGATTTTAAGGCACATTAGTTTTTCACAATAAAACTGGCTTTGAACTTGTGTTTTGCTATTTAAAAGCGTTACACTTTCAAATTCATTGTATACCCTCGGCACCGTCTCCTTAACACGCGTTTTTTGAGGGAGTTTGGAAGGCTACGTCTCCCAGTTGGAGGTCGGGGAAAAATAAAATGATAAAGATTGAGTTTAAATTTGGAGGGATTGGACTATGATGGGAATTGGTTTTCCGGAATTAATGATAATTTTGATCATTATTATGATCATTTTTGGCGCTGGTAAGTTACCGGAAATCGGAAGCGCTTTTGGTAGAAGTATTAAGAACTTTAAGACCTCCATGAAAGAAGCGGAAGAGGGAGATCAGCCTGCAGTAGAAGGCTCCGCTGCTGAAGGAGACAATGCTGCTGCTGGTGAAATTGAGGGTGGCGAGGAATTGAGCAAAGAAGAGCAAGAGAAAATTGCTCGGGAAAAACTGCAAGCGGAATTAACCGAAAGAGATAAGCAACGGGAAGAGGAAGCTGATGCTTTCACGGCTTCTTTACCTAAAAAAGGTTCTTACGATTTCGCAAAAGATCAGGAAGATCTAAAAAATAAAAAAGAGAAAAAAGAGAAAGCGTAATAGCTTAGAAAACAAAAAAGCCGGAGAGCTTAGGCTCCCCGGCTTTTTTATGCGTTATATTTTTCTAGGTCCAAGGTTCTTTCAGATTTTCCATGGTCCAACGAGACCATCCATCCACGTCTTTATAGATGCCTTTTGTAAAAAAGTTAAAAGGGTCAAAATACCGAATTCCATTTTCAGGGTCTAATTCAAAGTTGACCTTATCGTTTTGGAGAGGGTTATTTTTACATTCTATAAAAACGTCACCTTCGACGTCTGACAATTTGAAAATTTCTCCCATTCTTTCTGGGGAATAATCGTTGGAATCGATAACGTCACGCGCTTTTTCCATGATTTCTTCCACGCGTTCCTTGGACAAATGATTCATTTTCATGAAGCCTCTCCTTATTGAGGAAAGCTAGAAGCTTTTTGGTGGTTACAAGATTTGAGAAATTTTAGAATAAGGAGGAGTTTTGAGCAAGTGAAATAACTGGTCCTGGAAAAATCCCCAAATCCAAGGTTCCTAAAACTGCTAAAGCGACAACCAACAAGGTCAATGGAGCAAAGTTAGGTTTGAACTCTTGAGTAGGCTCTTCAAAATACATGTAAATGATCAGCTTTAGATAGTAGTAGAACGATACTACGCTATTCAAGGCGGCTATAACTACTAAATAATAGTGGCCTTCTTTTAATGCTGCTGTGAAGATATAGAATTTTGCAGTAAACCCAGCTAGGGGTGGTAAACCTCCTAGAGATAGCATGAAAATAGCCATACAAAGAGCTAATAAAGGAAACTTTTGAGCAAGCCCAGAATAACTCTTTATCTCTAAATTTTCCTCGCCTTTTCTCCCTAGGATGATGATGATGCCGAATACTCCAAAAATCATGAACGTATAGGACAGCATGTAAAACAAAAGGCTAGAGGAAGCTAACGAGTTTTTAGCAATAACAGCAAGCAATAAATAGCCGACGTGTGAAACGCTTGAATACGCTAAAAGTCGTTTAATATTAGTTTGAGCAATAGCACCCAAGTTTCCGATTGTCATACTGAGAACTGCGACAACGGCTAGTGGCATTTCCCAAGCAACGTCCATTTCAGGAAGTCCAGTATGGAACACGCGAAAGAGAGCTACAAATGAAGCGGCTTTTGGTCCCACTGCCATAAAAGCGGTAATTGGAGTCGGAGCTCCTTGATAAACGTCTGGCGACCACATATGAAATGGGGCTGCGGCAACTTTAAAACCAAATCCGACGATAAATAGAACACAACCTAGAATCAAGAAGGAATTGTTTTGACCGTCCATTTGCGAAATGGCTGTCATAATTTCTTTGAGGTTTGTTGTTCCTGTCATGCCGTAAATAAGCGACATTCCGTAAAGTAAAAAGCCGGAAGCAAAAGCGCCAAGTAGGAAGTATTTCAGAGCAGCCTCGTTTGATTTTAGATCGTCTCTCCTAATCCCCGCCAAGATATATAAGCTGATGGATACAACTTCGATGCCCAAAAAGATCAAAATTAAATCCACAGCAGAAGAAAGAATAATCATTCCCACAGTGCAGAATAAAATCAGACTGTAATATTCGCCAATATGAATATCTTTTTCGGGGTTATAGCCAGCCGAAAGGAGAAGAGTCAGGCCAGAACTAAGCGTGAATATAATTACGCAGAAAACAGAAAGGTTATCGACAACATAACTATTGGTAAAGGAATAAGCAGGTAAGTTTGTTTTAGAAAATGCACAAACCGCAGTTAAAAATAAACCCAACAAACTAATATACATGAGTTGTGTTTTATCTTTACCAATATATAAATCCCAGATTAATACGGCAAATCCAAACGCTGAAAGCGTTAAGACAGGAGCCAAGCTAACTAGGTCGATGTCTGGGGCCGGAATCATATCTACTTTTCTTTCTTTGTTAAATGAGTTTTATCTTTTAATGACCGCTGGATTGCGCTTTGCCATGTTCTGTTTTTTTGGCTTTGGGCACATGGGCGTGTTCTGCATGCTCAGTATGTTTTCCAGGTTTAAAGTTCTTAGGGTCTACTTTGGAAATTAAATGGGTAACGGAGGCGTCAAACGTTTTCATAAAAGGTTTTGGATACAGCCCGATCCAAAAAATTAGTATGACTAACGGAATCAACATGATGTATTCGCGTAGGTCTAAGTCTTTTAGTTTTGCGTTTTCTGGACTGTTTGATTTAAGAAACATGACGCGTTGAAACATCCATAAAATATAACAAGCGGCAAAAATTCCCCCGAGGGTTGCTCCCCCTGCCATAAAAGCATC
>CAWVUN010000320.1:0-3182 GCA_963932495.1 uncultured bacterium | reverse complement strand
AGAACCCAATGGCCTCGCTTCCCTCGAATGAAGATTTCAGCGTTGGTGACGCCGATGAATATGATTTTGAGCTGAATCGTTTGGTTTCTGAAAACCCGGGTAATGATGATTTTGGAATCAAAATTTGGGCGGGTAAAAAAGATTATCAAATTGGAGAAAATTTATTCTTTACGGTTACGGCAAAAAGGAGTTGTTATCTGACAATTTTAGATGTTGTAGCAAATGGAGATGTTACGGTTATTTTTCCTAATGCTTATAGAAAATCTAATTATATAAAAGCTGGAGAGAAAATTAAAATTCCGGCTCCAAATTATAATTTTAACTTTAATATTTTAGGTCCCCCTGGTTTAGAGCGGATTCGCGCTTTAGCTACCGAATCTCCTGGATTTCCTATTAAACTGGATTTAAAGAATGGGTTCCACAGTATTTCTAAACAGGATAATGCTGGGTTAATATCTATCAAAACTTTAGCGAATCGATTCAATTCAAGACAAACGAAACCTTGGGGAGGTTCTTATACTGAATTTTTCATACATGAAAAAAACCAAGTCTATATGCGAGGTTCGCGTAAAGTCCCAGTAAGGGCTTTTGATTTTAGCCGTAATTAACTTTAGATGGAATTCATGAAACAAAAAATATGGTTAGGAGTGGCGGGAGCGATGACCGCTATTTTATTATCGTCAATATTTGTACCTTATTGGTTTGCCATAGAAGGAGTATTTACCGATATACGTCTAAAGCTAAAAAGTCCGGCGACGTTGTCGCAAAAAATTAAAGTATTCTCTGTTGTCCAAAATAAAATTAAGGAAGAAGGCAACTCTAAAAAGCCTTTCGAGTATAAATCTCTATATAAAAAGCTGATTAAACAAGGAGCGAAAGCGGTTGCGGTTTACGATACGGATGATATTTCAAAAATTGAAATGGAGTGGCTTCAGGAGTCTTCGCCATTAAAGTTAGTTCGAAGCATGGAGGGTACATTAGAAGGAGAATGGATTAAAACTGATTTAGATAACATTGCGTTAGGTGAGAAAAATGGTTTTACAAAGATATCATCATGGGTCTATTTTTTATCTAAGAAGATAATTGAATGGCCTGTATCGATAACGGAATATAGTGCTCATGCGAATGTCTATAGCGACGTTTTTGGAGCTCCAAGAAAAATTCCTTTATGGTTGGAGTCGAACGAAAAACTTGTTCCCGCTTTTGGGTTTCAAGCTTGGAAACAATACTTAGCTCCTAATGTTCTTGAAATCGAAGTGTTATCTTCTCGCGTTAAGTTGAAGGGAAAATCTCTTAATCTATCAATTCCAACCGATCAAAATGTGATGGGAGTGGTAGAAGCATTGCAAAAAATTGATATGCGTTTACAAAGTAATCTACTAAAACTGAATGAGGCTATTTCGAAGACTGATGTAATAGATAAACTAGTGCTTGTTGGTGTTTTTAATTCTGAAACCAGAGAGGAAGAAAAAATTGCATTTAATTACCAAATCGCTTTAGCAAACTCTCTAGTACAAGGCTCTTTTTTGAAAGAGGCGCATAAATCTACAGTTCATTCACTGTCGTTAGTTTTGGGGTTATTGGCGGCGGCACTTGTGAATCTGAAGAATAGAGCAAAGTCATATATCGTAATGGTTTTTCAGATTGCAACCTATTTAGTCATTAATATTCTTTGTTTCAATGCGGGCTTAATTCTCCCAACATTGACTCCTATTTTATCGATAGTGCTGAGCGTGATAGCAGTTGGCAAATTTCATCCGGAGCAAGCAATATGACAAGCGTTTTTAAAAATTGTGAGATTTTTATGAGACGGGTTTTTATAAATAGCCTTTTTATAACTTTCTGGTGCGCTACTTTTATTTTTTCAGTAATTGAGGTTGTTGCGGAAGAGAGAGGGATTGTTCCCGTTCCTGTTCAGTCTTCTCCTATATTAAAGAAACAACCAGACAATCTAGAGTTTTACAAAGGTAGCTACGCTTTAGTAGTTGGTGTGAGCGATTATAAGCAAGGTTGGCCCGATTTGCCAGGAGTCGAGACCGATGTGATAGAAGTCAAATCGGCTTTAGAAAAAAATGGCTTTAGGGTTACAGTTGTTAGTAATCCTACAAAAAATGAACTAGATGATGCATTTGGAGATTTTATTAGTAATTATGGGCTAGTAGAAGGTAACCAATTATTGGTATATTTTGCGGGGCACGGACATACTCAGAAATTATCTTACGGTGGCCAAATGGGATATCTAGTGCCAGCAGACGCCCCAAGTCCGGGAGAGAATTTAAATGGGTTTTTGTCTAGTGCTTTAGATATGCATCAGATTGAAGTATATGCTAAACGGATACAAGCACGTCACGCGTTATTTTTATTTGATAGCTGTTTCTCTGGTTCTATCTTTTCGTTAAATAGATCGATACCAAGGAGCGTTCAATATAAGGTTAAATTGCCAGTGCGGCAGTTCATTGCTTCAGGAAGCGCTGGCGAGCAAGTTTCTGATGATAGCGTGTTTAGAAAAATGTTTGTTTCTGCTTTGAATGGAGAAGGAGATTTAAACCAGGACGGCTTTTTAACTGGTGCCGAATTGGGAGAGTTTCTAAAAAATAAAGTTATTGATTACACTGGAGGAAGCCAACATCCTCAATATGGGACTATTAGAGATCCTCACTTGGATAAAGGAGATTTCGTTTTTTTTCTGAATTCTGATCAAGTTTCGACATATAGCGCAAATTTTCAGTTAACCCCAGAAGACAATAAAATTCAAAATCAGAAAATTGAAGATTATAAAAAAGAGTTGACTGAAGTTAAGCAAGAGATTATCGCCGAAGAAAAGAAATTAGAATTCTTAAGAAATGAGAATAAAGATAAAAAGGTTTTTTTTGATCAGAAAAAGAAATGGGCAAGACGTTTAGTTGTAACTGGAAAAGCTAAAAAGATAGGTTCATGGATCGTTTTTAAGAATGGTACTGCAGTGGATACCCGAACTCGTCTCATGTGGATGACTGAAGATTTTTATAATTTTGAAGGAAAGTCTCCCCAGAATAGGGAAGAGGCTTTAGCTTGGGTGGATAAAGTTAACTTGGAAAAGAGAGGCGGATACAATGATTGGAGAATCCCTCGAGTTACTGAATACCGGTCAATTTATAACAAAAGTCTAGATAAAAAAGGTTTTAAAAGGGTGAGAAGGCGCG
>CAWVUN010000319.1:0-3188 GCA_963932495.1 uncultured bacterium | reverse complement strand
ATTGGAATCGTCCGGGTTTGCATCTCGACGACCGCAGCGTTATAGGAAAGGAAAAGATTGTTTGGTTTAGGAACAAGGTGGGAAAGTACCATTACTATTCTTATAATCGGTTTTAAAAATTTATAGCAGATCTAGTTATCTATTTGAATTCGAATCCAAAAAAAGAATAAAAGAAATATTTAATTTCAACGATTTATTTGGAGAGGTAACTATCTAAAACATCGAAAAATATATCGGCTTCTTCTTCTGTATTGTATATATGTGGCGAAAGGCGAACGAGTCCATCTCGGACTGTAAGAACTAAATTATTTTCGTTCATGAAGGTTAAAATATTTTGATCTCCGAAATGGAAAGTGATGATGCCAGAGCGCTCATTTATTTTTTCGGAATTATAAATTGATAAATTTCGTTTTTTAATTCCTTCTATAAGGTAATCACCAAGTTCTAAAATGCGGTTTTTTACGTTTTCCATTCCGATTTCATGAAATATTGACAAAGAGGCCCCTAAAGCTTGGATGCTCATGCTGTTAAAGGTGCCTTCTTCAAATCGTCTAGCATCCGGGCGAAAAGTGAAGTCATAGGTCATAAAGTTATAGGCATCGTCAACGCTATTCCAACCCACAACCGTTGGATATATTTCGTCTAGCAACTTGGAATTTATATAGAAACCGCCTAAACCCTCGACGCTTAATAACCATTTATGACCGTCAGCCGCTAAAAAATCTATTTGGAAGTTATTAACGTCCAATGGTAGAGCCCCTAAACTCTGGATGGCGTCAACACAGAAATAGATTTTCTTTTTTTTACAAAACTCTCCCAAACGAGCTAAATCGTTTAGAAAACCGCTATTGCACTCAACCGAGCTAATAGATAAGATCCGTGTTTTATCGTCGACGGCTTCGGTGAGCTTTTCGAAGTCTACGCGTCCATTGGAGCAGGAAACCATTCGTGTTTCCACTCCGTGTCTTTCTAAGTTTTGCCAGGGATAAACATTTGCCGGAAATTCAATATTTGGAATCACAACATTTTCGCCAGACCTCCAGTTAATTCCGTTGGCGACGATTGAAAGTCCTTCGGAAGTATTTTTCACAAATGCGACTTCTTTGGGATTCGCTCCAATTAAACGGGCAAAGCTTTCTCGTGTTTCTTGGACTTTTATCATCCATTCCGAATAATGAGCTGTTCCAAAATTGCAAATATCTTCAGCAAATGCTGAAACAACTTTTTGAGTTCTTTTAGGAATGGGCGCTACTCTGGCATTATCAAAAAATATTTGATTATTCGCCACGGGAAATTCATCCCGTATTTTTTCCCATTGATTCTTCATTTAGAGAGGATAGATCCTTATTCTTGGTATTCTATGTGGAGCCGGTAAATCAAACCTGCGGGGTTATCTTCGGGGCTTTGAGACATCGGTTTGGCAAAATTATTGACTTCAAAGTGGACTGTGTTTTTACCAGGTTTCAGCATAGAAGCTATGTCTACGATGAAAGGATCGGGGTATTCTGCCCCACCGTAGTTTTGAGCTTGTTCGGCATCGTTTATGGATAATCTACAATTATCGTCGCTTCGAAGAAATAATTCAGCGCGTACAATATTTCCGCGCCCATTGATAGGAACTTCAAATTGAGTCCGCATTTTGTTTCTGCTTCCGGTCTTAGCTTCTTCAAAAGTAACCGATTCGTCTACCCAAACCCACTGACTGCCCTTCATGGATCGCCATTTAGGATTCATTTCGCAAATGGTAGCAGCTTGCCAAGTATCCTCTTCTTTGTCGTAGTATTCGGTTTCACTACCGCTGACTAAAAGAAGGGTCTTTATGTTAGAAGCGTTCTCCTGGTTTTCAGAAACAATGCATTTGCCTTCTTTCCACATAAGGTCGTTCATTTCCTGCCAGTAACCAAACATTCCATTTTTTTTATTTGTGACGGCCATGCTGGGTCTAGGTAAGTTTCTTCCTAAATAGGGGCCAATATCGGCGAGGATGATGCCGCTATGATCGTCAGAGTCCACTGCGATAAAAGAATGGGAAGGAATCATGTCGTATGTTTTGACAATGAGTTCCGCTTTATTAGGATTCTTACTTTCAGCAATTTCGTCTTGTAATTTTTGCAGTAAAAGAAGTGATGTCCGAATTTCATTTTGGAAAGTTGCTTTTCCGCTTGCTTGACGCGTGATTAGTTCAACCACAGGCGAGTTTGGATCCATAAGCAGCAATTTGACAGTTATTCCAGACATGACTTTATCATGCAGTAAATTTCTGCTATTGGTAGCTATTGAAAGTAAAGACGAGCCGCCAATGAAAATTTCTTTTTTAACGTTCTGGAATAAAGTTTCAAAAGAGTAGGCTTGTCCTAATTCTGAGCGATTTTTAAAGAAGCGCATGATTCCAAGACGAACTGCGTCTGGATTGACAATTTCTTGCAGAGCACTTTTATATTCATTGAAGGTCAACTCGCGAAGAAATAGCTCATATCCAAATGAAACGACTCCAATCATTGATATCAATAACGAAAACTCTTTAAATGGATGTAACCAAATACTTTCGTGCGAAAAGATTTTTCCTGCGGCGATATAACAACCGCCACCGATTGTAAAAATGAGAACCGCCATAAAAATGATACGGTCTTGAACCCATGATTTTAAATTAGCCTTTGTCACTCGTTGACCTCTCTTCAATAGTTTGTTCCAAAACTGGCTAAGCTTTGGGGTATAAATGATTTTTTTATTTAAATTTTTCTGATTTTACTATAATTTTTGGTCATGAGACAGTTAGAAAATAGTTAGGTATTTAACTCAGTCCGGCTCTTCTTCGTAATAGCCAATCTATAGTCAGTAAACCCACAATCAATCCAAAGGACAGCCAGCTATCCCATAGACCAAAAGTTGCGCTTCCTGTTTTTTCCCGAATTTTGGAAGTGGAGAATACAATGTCGCTTAGGTCGGAATCATTTTTTAAAATTCGATAACCGCCATTTGAAACCTTTGCGAAAGTTTGCAGAAGTCGATCGTTGATTTTTGGATTTTCAAATTCTGTGGTTTCGGGGATATAATGTTTTACATTGTTGAGAATGAATCATGATTTTCTTATTTTGTGTACTTTTAGCGTGTAATATTTGGAGCTTTTTGAACTCTTTTTTAGTACTTAGTGGTAATGTTTTACACATCATGTATCAGTAAACACAGAG
>CAWVUN010000318.1:0-3191 GCA_963932495.1 uncultured bacterium | reverse complement strand
GCAATGGAGAAATGATCGTTCCCGAACAAGATTGCTCTATCCAATCAGGTGATTCTGTAATCGTCGTAGCCCTTCCCCATACCATAGACAAAATAGAAAAGCTTTTTGGAAAAAGAAGGTTTTTTTAAGACCAATGAACCTAAAAGCCGTCTTTAACGTTGTAGGGATTCTACTTATCCTGTTATCAGGGATCTTAGTAATTCCCCTGATAGTTTCATTTAGCCTTGGAGAAGCTGGAATAGAAGGGAAAATGTCCGTTGTTCAAGCTTTCGTTTGGACATTCTGTATTGCCTTCTCATCGGGAATTGCTATGTGGAAACTGCTTCCTTCAGGGTTAGAAAACCTAAGAGACCGCGAAGGGTTTGCCATAGTTTCATTTTCATGGATTTGCATTTCCCTAATTGGAGCCATTCCTTACTATTTAACAGGAGCTTGCCCGGAGTTCATTGATGCTTTTTTTGAAAGCATGAGCGGCTTCACCACAACAGGCGCATCAATATTACGAGAAATCGACCCTCTTCCTAGAGGTATTTTATTTTGGCGTAATCTGACTCAATGGCTAGGAGGTATGGGAATTATCATGCTTTCGCTTGCTGTTTTTCCAGCACTTGGAATAGGTAGTTTTCACTTATTCAAAGCTGAAGTCCCTGGAGGAGCCGCCGTTGAAAGAGTGCAACCAAGGTTAGCAGAAACAGCAAAAGTTCTTTGGAAAGTTTATATAGTTTTAACCGCAATCGAAATTTTATTTTTGCGGTTTGGGGGAATTAGCTGGTTTGATGCTATTTGCCATACATTCTCTACTGTAGCAACCGGAGGCTTTTCTCCTCACACATCTAGCGTTTCTGCATTTAGCAGTCTATATGTGGAATGCGTCATCATGTTCTTTATGTTTCTTGGCGGAATAAACTTTGCTATCCAATATGATATCATGCATGGCAGCTTCAAATCTGCATTCAATAACCCTGAGTTACGTTTCTATATAGGGCTCATTATTTTTGGAATCTTTTTTGTCTCCATAGGACTTTGGCAAACCTCGCCAGAAGCTGGTTTTGGCTCTGCCCTCCGTAGAGGATCTTTTCAATCGATATCAATAAATACAACAACCGGTTTTGTCACAGACGACTTTAACGCCTGGCCTGATTTTTTACGAATTTTTATGTTGGGGTTAATGATGATTGGTGGATGCGTAGGCTCAACTAGCGGCTCATTAAAGGCAATCAGAATCCTAGTCATTTTTAAAGTTATCATTAGAGAGTTACAAAAAATCGTTCAGCCAAGGGGCGTTTTTCACGTTAAAGTAGGATCTAAAACTGTAGACAATAATCAGCTACTAAATATTATTGGTTTGGCTGGCTTGTATATGGGAATTTTATTTATGGTTTCTATATTCCTGTCAATGTTAGGATGCGATCCTACAACGGCCATTTCAGCTACTGTAGCCTCCCTATTCAACATTGGCCCAGGTCTTGGCCAAGTTGGAGCAGTTGGTAACTATGCCGATATCCCTGATTTAGGAAAATGGATCGTCATTTTTTGTATGTTCATTGGAAGGCTTGAAATTTATGGCGTTTTAGCTTTACTTCTTCCCTTTACTTGGCGTAAATAATATTTGATTTTAAGTTTTTTATAAATTAAAATTCAACATTTCCAAACTAACCAATTTTTTCTCTTTTTTCCTATGATTGGTTATAAATTAATTTAAAAGCCTTATTTAATGTCTTTTTTAGGTTTGTATATAACTCTAAGAATTTCTTAAAGGATTTAAGCGATGGATAAAACGGTTAAGCCGCTTAAAATTACAGATACAATTCTTCGAGACGCTCATCAGTCGATATTGGCTACTCGCATGCGTACCGAAGATATGCTCCCAATAGCCACCAAACTCGATCAGGTAGGATATTTTTCTATTGAGAATTGGGGTGGGGCCACCTTTGATAGTTGTATACGGTTTTTGAATGAAAGCCCTTGGGATCGTGCAAGAGAACTTAAAAAACGCATGCCTAAAACTCCTTTCCAAATGCTTTTACGAGGTCAAAACCTTCTAGGTTATCGCCATTATGCCGACGACATTGTCGAACGATTTGTCAAAAAATCTGTTGATGTAGGGATTAATATTTTTAGAATTTTTGACGCACTTAACGATTTTCGTAACATTGAAAAAGCTATGGAAGTCGTTAAAAAATGTGGAGAAACCGTTGAAGGTACTATCAGCTATACTGTTAGCCCGGTTCATAATGTAGAACTCTATCTCAAGATGGCCAAACAGCTTGAAAATATGGGTTCCGATATTATATGTATTAAGGATATGGCAGGACTTTTAACCCCTAGTGTAGTTCGGACTTTAGTAAGAGAGATCAAAAAAACCGTAAACCTCCCTATCCATTTGCACACTCATGCCACTACCGGTTTAGTGGGAATGAATTTACAATGCGCTATCGACGAAGGCGTAGATATAGTGGACACCGCAATGTCACCCCTCTCTATGGGTACTTCTCAATTTGCGACGGAATGTGTTGTTGCTGCTCTAAAAGGAACCGAGAGAGACACAGGTTTAGACTTAAACCTCTTACATGAAATCGCAGATTACTTTAAAGAAGTGAAAAAGCATTACGCACAATATGAAAGCGATTTTAAAGGGGTTGATATTAAAATTTTAGACTCCCAAATCCCAGGCGGCATGATATCCAACATGGAAAACCAGTTGAAAGAACAAAATGCCGTGGATAAAATTGACGAAGTACTAAAAGAAGTTCCTCGAGTTAGAAAAGATATGGGTTTCCCCCCATTGGTCACTCCAACAAGCCAAATTGTTGGTTCTCAAGCTACCTTGAATGTTCTTACCGGCGAACGTTATAAAATAATTACCAAAGAGACAAGAGAATGTTTGCTAGGAAAATATGGGCAATTACCTGGGGAAGTTAACCAAGAACTTTTTGATAAAGTTGCAGAAAACGAAAAAGTCATTGATTGTAGACCAGCTGACTTATTAGAACCAGAATGGGATAAAGTCGTTAAGGAATGCGAAGGTAAGGTTACTGAAGAAGAAGATTTATTATCCTATGCAATGTTTCCTAAAGTAGCCCTTAAATTTTTTGAAACCCGCAATAACCCTGCTGCAACAGAACAAGCAAACACAGCCGCTCCAAAGACTAAATCTAAACTAAACGAAGGTGCTGCCGCTTCGGCTTTGC
>CAWVUN010000317.1:0-3209 GCA_963932495.1 uncultured bacterium | reverse complement strand
GTTGCTTTGTTAGTCCAATATTTATCGTCGTAAAAATCGCTGACGACTTGTACAAACGATTTTATTACCTTTTGATCATCGCCTAGAGTTTCGTATATTTCATTTTGGCGATAAGCTGCTTCAGCTGCTATAGTTCTTTGCCTTGGGAATTTTTTAATGGTTTGTTTATAAAATCTGAGAGCTTTGTTGGGTTCTTCTATTTTAAAAAAAAGTTTGCCTTTTTCTAAAAGAATGCGTGCGCTAATGCGCCGTTCATCTTTATATCTAGTCTTTATATCGTTGAAATCCTTTAAAGTTTGAACTGCCTTTTTGCGATATTCAAATTTACCTTGGTTTTTGGATTGATCCGTTTTTAATAAGAGTCCATCGATTTCTGCTAGTCCGCGGTATAAAGAGTTTTTTTGTTCGTTCTTGGCAATTTGGGAGAATATTTTTTTGGCGTAATTAATGTGACCTAAGCTTAAATACCCTAATCCCATTAAGTATTTATTACGAATAACCCCATCTTCTTCGGGAAATAAAGCAATCAAGTTATTGTAGGCCATCAAACATAAATAAGAGGATAGATCTGCTTTTGGGCAAAGGTCTGATGTGATTTGGAGGGCTTGCCCATAATCTTGAGGAAATGGAATTAGACCTTTATTAGAGATTCTCCAAATATCGATATCTTTTTTTCTGTCAGATGTGATGTATAAGTTGTTTCCCGATTGTTTCGGAAATAAATCGTAATACGAGCTATCGGTTAATTGGATAGCGGGCTTAGTAACAGGAAAAGAAATTGACCAAATATTGGGTTTGTCTTCGATGGTAACGGTGCCATCTCGGTTAGTGTCATCGCGATATCGGGCGAAATAAATTTCTTTCCCGTCGGTAGACCAACTTGGAGAGACATCGATGTCCGTTCCCTTAGTAATTTGAGAGGTATTATTTGTTTTTAAGTCTTTGGCCCATATTGAAGTTTTTGAGTCTTTCCTAATGGAAACAAAAGCTAAATATCGACTGTTCTGAGATATTGAAGGATTGACTCCTTGGGTTTCTGGAACTTCCATTTCGATTTTTGACTGAATGTCGATTTTCTTTATGAGTGATTTAGTTGAACCGGACTTTTGGGACGAATAGTAAATCGATTTACCATCTGCAGACCAGCTGGGATTTTTGTCTTTAGTTTTGCCGTCTGTTAGCCTTTGGGCATTGTCGATTCTTTTGTGTTGTGCCGCAAATTTTAACGGGAGAATATAAAGATCTCCTTTGGGATCAGAACGATGAGAAATGAAGGCCAACCATTCTCCGTTTTGACTTATGGAAGGAGAATTGTCTTCTGCGTTGTGAAAAGTCAACTGCCGGTCGGGTGGAGGAGCGGGTTCCAGTTTTTTCAACCAAATGTCCAAGTTTCCTGACTTACGTGAAACGTAAGCCAGCATTTTTTCGTCACGTGAGACCGAAGCCGAAAAATCCTCTCCAGGGTTGGAGACTATTTGATAGGCTTTATCATTGATATTATTGGCAAAAACCGATTCTATACAAAAATTTATCGACAAAAGGATAAGAAAAAAACTTAGTAAAGTTTTATGAGTTTTGATTTTCTTCATTTTTCCTTTTGGTCTCCCAGTTCTTATAAATAGCAATGCTTGTAAAATTAATAATAATTTAAAATAATGAAACCCTAATTATAAAGTTTGGAATATTTTCTCCAGCTAGTAAATGCTCAAGTCTTATATGAATTATAACGGAATCTAAAAGCTTGAGAGTGGTTAATTTTTAATAAGTTAAGGCACTTTTTAATGTGTCTCACAACAAACATTTGCTTGTAAAAGTGGGGGAAATGCTTTAAAAGGGTCGTTTACACATATATAATCCGATAGGAATGTTTAAAAAATAGAAAGTGACATGGGTCTAGAAAAATGACAGCCAATATTAATTTTGATGATATGAACTGGTGGGCGTTGACCCCTGAATTAATTCTTTTAGTGACAGCATTTAGTCTTTTGATTCTAGGTTTGCAAAAAGCCTTAGATTCTAATGAATTTTTGTCTAGAGCGTCATTAATTGGAGTTGGGGTTTCCTTAGCCGTTTCTTTAATTTTATGGGGAGAAGCTCCTTCGGTTTTGAATCCCGAGAATCCGTCGATTTTTAGTTCAGCCCTGATTCACGATCGGTTTTCCCAGACCTTTAATATTATTTTTCTTTTGATGTCGCTTTTCGCCATTTTTGCGTCTTTTCGCTACCCTAGGTCAAATCACCAAAATAAACCTGAATACTTTGCGCTTATATTATTAGCTGTTGTCGGGATGATGTTCTTGGCTAAATCGGGAACTATGATTACTGCCTTTGTTTCCCTCGAATTATTTTCGATCTCTCTTTATATTCTTTGCGGTTTTTCTGCTAAGCATGGATCTGGAGCAGAAGGCCCGGGCGACTATAAGAGCCTAAGTTGGGAATGCAAAGTATCCCAAGAATCAGCCGTTAAATATTTCCTTACCGGTGCTTTTGCTTCGGCAGTCCTTATATATGGAATGGCGTTGATTTATGCCGGTACCGGAACAACCGAAATTCAAAAAATTGGCGAAGAGCTTCACAGTAATGCCTACAGCCAAAATTTATTGGTTTATATGGGAATAGCCCTATTATTCGCTGGACTGGCTTTCAAAGTTTCTCTTGTTCCATTTCATTCCTGGACTCCAGATGTTTATCAAGGTGCTCCCACTCCCATCACGGGCTTTATGTCGGTAGCTACCAAAGCCGCCGCTTTTGCATTTCTTGCTCGTGTTTTTTATGGAGCGTTACCAGACTTACAAAGTGTTTGGATGCCTTTCCTATTTGGTATTTCTGTCATAACTATGTTGGTTGGAAACACGGCGGCGATTTTCCAAACAAACGTTAAGCGTATGTTGGCTTATTCTGGGATTGCCCACGCCGGTTATTTATTGATTGGGATTGTTGCTAACAATCAAGAAGGTATCGCCAGCATTATTTTTTATCTTGGCGTTTATTTGTTCATGAATTTGGGAGCCTTTGCTGTTGTATATATTCTTGAGGGCGAGGGCGAAGAAGCAAATTCCATCAATCGGTTTAAAGGCTTGGCTAAACGAAACCCTTACCTTGCCTTTGCAATGGGCTTGTTCATGGCTTCTTTAGCGGGATTTCCTCCAACAGCTGGGTTTTTTGGGAAATTTTATACACGGTATCCCTCGGTTTTTTCAAACCCGTCA
>CAWVUN010000316.1:0-3211 GCA_963932495.1 uncultured bacterium | reverse complement strand
CTTTTATTAATCGCGAATCCTTAAAGGCAAAAGGGTTTAGCGATAAGGTCTTAGAAAAAATTGAATCTGAGCTACCTAAGGCGTTTGATATTAGTTTTGCGTTTAATAAGTTCACACTAGGTGAAGAGTTTTGTAAGTCGACTTTTGGGATTACCGAATCTCAATTAGAGTCCTTGTCTTTTAATTTTCTAGAATTTATTGGTTTTTCGTCAGATGAAATCACGAAGTCTAATGACGTCATTTGTGGAGCTATGACAATTGAGGGTGCTCCTCATCTTAAAGAAGAGCACTACCCGGTATTTGATTGTGCGAATAAGTGTGGGAAGTATGGAAAACGTTTCATTCCGCACGAAGCTCACATTCGTATGATGGCTTCAGCTCAGCCTTTTATTTCGGGAGCTATTTCTAAAACAATAAATATGCCTTCGGAGTCTTCTGTAGAAGACGTGAAAAGGGCTCATATTCTTTCTTGGAAATTGATGTTGAAAGGCACTGCGATATATAGAGACGGGTCGAAGCTTAGTCAGCCTTTGAATAGCGTTGCGGATTTAGACTTTAGAACGATTGAAACGGAATCTGAAGGTAAGATCGAAGAAAAGTCCCCAGCTTTAGCGGTTGCCGAAAGGATAGTTCGCCAGATGGGGTATCGAAAAAAACTGCCTTATCGACGTAAAGGATATACTCAGAAAGCTATGATTGCGGGTCATAAGGTGTATCTCCGTACTGGCGACTATGAAGATGGTAGCTTGGGTGAAATATTTATTGACATGCATAAGGAGGGTGCTGCGTTTCGTAGTTTAATGAACTGCTTTGCAATATCGATTTCTTTGGGACTTCAGCATGGTGTTCCGTTAGAGGAGTTTGTTGACGCGTTTGTTTTTACTCGGTTTGAGCCTAATGGAATTGTGACTGGAAATAAAAATATTAGTATGTCGACTTCAATTATTGATTACATTTTTCGTGAATTGGCTATTTCTTATTTGGATAGGAATGATTTATCTCAAGTTACTCCTGAGGATCTTCGGGCGGACGCTATCCAAAAAGATTCTGAGTTTCAGTCGGACGAAGAGCTTCCAGAAAAACCTGCGAATGAGTCCAATGTAACTTTAGAGAACCCAAAGGCAATTATGGTTGAAAAGCCTAAAACGGTTGCAAAGGCTAATGGCAATGGTTCTGCTATTCAGGTTAAACAGAGCGATAACGCTTTAGTAGGGCTTGCCCAGGTTAAAGTGTCGGCTGCTGAAATTGCCAGAATGAAAGGGTATGAGGGCGACCCATGTAATGAGTGTGGTCAAATGACTCTTGTTCGTAACGGAACCTGTTTGAAATGCTTGTCTTGCGGATCTACTTCTGGTTGTTCTTAGTCGATAGGCATAATATTTTTTAAAAAAAGCGACATAAACTGGTTTTCTATGGTCAAGCATTGTTGAGATGCTTGACCATTTTTTGTTTTATCTAAGATGTTTTATCCGTTTTTTATTGAACTCCTTCCTCTGTTCACAGTTTTTTCCGTCTTTACTGAAAAATGTAAATATCTGTTTTGATGTTGTTGATAGAACGAGTTTTTTCTTTGTAAACTAGGGCCAGGTTAGTCTTATTTCGTTTATTTTTGCTGAAGTTACCTTCTCTCACAAAACCTTGACACTACTAAGCTAAGATAATATACTCCTTAATTCCATAATCCTAAGATCCGAAAGCATTTCATTTATTATCTAGTTTAGACTAGGTGTTTTGAGGAGTTAATCCATTGAGCGATAAAGAAACTAACATGACAAATGAGCAAGGAGCTGAGTCTGAGGGAGAAGAAGAATCTCTTCGTGGCGACAGCTCTAAAGAAGGCGGCTTGGCCGACCTTAGCGAACTTGAAAAAATAAAAAAAGAGCTCGAACTTGAAAAGGTGAAAGCCGCCCAAGAGCTTGAACAGGGTGATGACGATGAGGATGAAGACGCGAGAGAAGCGGATTATCTTCAGAAATTAATTTCATTATCAATTAAGTTTGACCATCATCTTGGGATGTTCTTGATGCCTGCTTATATTGATTGTGGCTTAAAGTACGATCACCGATTGGTTGAAAGTTACACCACTCAATTGGGTACAGTACAAAGCTTTCTTAGGCTATTGGAAAAAGTTGACGGTGTTACTCGGGAGCAGGTTACGAAAGAATGTGTCGTCAAGTTAAGAAACTGTGTCCAACAAGTGCACAAGAACCTGGTTAAACCTCTTTTTAAGGAGGTGAAGCTGATGAAGAAAAAGCCGAAAATGGAGAATCTGGATACCTTCAAGGAAAATTGGAATGATAGGTTGATGGACTTTCAGAGGGTTTGTGACTTTGAATACCAAATTTTAGATGTTAAAGGTTTTATCGTAAAATAACTTCTATGCGGTTTGTTATATTAAATCGTTTAGGAGAGGCAACTTTACAAGAAGTTTGTTAAGTTTCTTATAAAATTTTTTGACTGGCAATATTGTTGCTTGGGGGATTTTTTCCTCCAAGCTTCCCCCTCCGACATTAAACTATTCAAATGTCCTAGATACCTTCTTTTGGAAGAAGCTTCCAAATAAACGTTTAATTTTTATTCATCAATTTATTTGCTTGGAAAATAATGGAAGAAGACAATACAGAACAAAAAGAATTGGAAGCTGGGCAAGGATTAACTGTCGCTCCGGAGACTTTGTCTGAAGTAAAACCGGTGATAGATCATTCTAAATTGTATGTTTGGGTCGCTGATGCTGGTAATAATCGAATTCAAAAATTCGATGGTAACGGGAAATTTTTGCTACAGTTTGGGCGGCCTGCTGGTACTAGGGCTCCTTATAATCCGGGTGAATTTAAAACTCCAATGGGGGTAGCTGTCGATTCATATGGGAATATTTGGGTTGCTGATACAGGATGCCACCGTATACAAAAGTTTGATGAAGAAGGTAATTTTATTTTAGAGTTTGGTCAAGAGGGTTGGGGGTCAGACAAGTTTTATATGCCAGAGGGTATTGTTGTAGAGTCCTCAGGGACTATTTTGGTCGGAGATACGGCGAATAATTGTTTTAAAAGGTATGACGACGATGGCGAATTTCTTCTAGGGTTTGGTTTCTCTGGAGATTTTGATGGGTTTTTAAAAAATCCGACGGGGGTTTCCTTGGACCGTGAAGGAAATATTTATGTTGCTGATCGAGATAATCAGCGTATCCAAGTTTTTAATGAATATGGTCAAT
>CAWVUN010000315.1:0-3214 GCA_963932495.1 uncultured bacterium | reverse complement strand
AATCTCCTTTTCATCCATACACTATTGGACTACTTAACTGTAGACCCCGTAAATCTACCCAAGAAACAAAACTCAAAAGGCTTACGGAAATTCCTGGCTCAGCATCGGAATTGCCCAATCAGGGATGTTCCTTCCATCCACGTTGCCCTTCGGCATTAGACCAATGTAAAACTCAAAAACCAGTCTTAGGATCTATTTCTCCTGGCCGCTTGGCAAGCTGTTGGCTCAACGAAACAGAATGAAATTAAAATGAAAGAAAATAATTTACTAGAAGTACGCAGTTTAAAAAAATATTTTCCAGTTCTGGCAAATGCCCTTCAGGAGAAAACCACGGCAACTGTTAAAGCTGTGGACGGAGTATCATTTTTTATTCGAGAAGGAGAAACTTTTGGTTTAGTAGGAGAATCAGGGTCGGGGAAATCAACGGTTGGACGCGCCGTTATTGGTCTTTTAGAAGCAACCGCTGGAGAAGTTTTTTTCAAAGGTAAAAATTTATATAAACTCTCGGCAGAAGAATTACGTGCTACCAGAAAAGATATGCAAATGATTTTTCAAGACCCTTATGGCTCTTTGAATCCGAAAATGAGCGTCCAAAAAATACTTGAGGAGCCTTTTCGTATTCACCGACAATTAGACACAAGACTTTATAAAGACCGAGCACTAGAAATATTAAACAAAGTTGGCCTTTCTAGTGAATTCGGCTCTAGATATCCCCATGAGTTTAGCGGCGGTCAACGTCAGAGAATAGGAATTGCAAGGGCCATTGCATTAAACCCAGACTTCATAGTGGCAGACGAGCCCGTTTCTGCTCTAGATGTGTCTATTCAAGCTCAGATTATAAACTTGCTACAGGACTTAAAAGAATCTATGGGAATATCTTTTCTATTTATCTCCCATGACATGGCAATTGTCGAACATTTTTGCGACCATGTTGCTGTAATGTATTTTGGTAAAATTGTTGAACTGGCAAAAAGCGAAGATATTTATCATAACCCAGCCCATCCCTATACAAAAGCTCTACTTGACGCGATCCCAAGCATAGATGGAAAAGGACCTCGAGCGACGATTCAAGGCGACATCCCAAATCCTGCCGACCCACCACCCGGATGTTCATTTAGCGGACGCTGCCCCATAAAAGAAAAAGTTTGTGAAGAATCAATCCCCCCCCTTAATGAAGTAGCGCCTGGCCATTTGGCCGCCTGCCATTTATTATCTCAATAGCCGAAAATCAAACCTGTAATAAAATTATGTTTGAACAGAATTTAAAACCGATTAGCAAAAGGATCTGGTGGCTCAAAAGATGGTGGTCCCTTAAAAGAAGAGTTATCCCCATTTCCATCTATTTTTAAGGGCTCATCTTTCACAATTTTCATTTTCCAATTTGATTCTTCTGGGAAAAGTAGCGGCGATTTTTTTTCAGTCTGCGAATTCGACTCTTTCAACAGTTGGCGAAATCCCGATAACGCTTTCAATGTCATGGGTCCTCTCTCAGGTATATTTTTTCTAATCGAATCCCCAGCTAACCGACCAAAAACAATAATATCCAGTAAAGAATTTCCCATCAAACGATTAGTTCCGTGCAACCCACCAGTAACTTCTCCAGCGGCCCAAAGACCTTGAGCATCCGTTTGGCAATTTCTATCTACCTTAATTCCTCCATTTTGGTAATGCAATGTTGGATAAATTAAAATAGGATCTTTTTCTGGTTGAATTCCGAACCGTCCCAATCGATGGACTAAACCAGAAAATAGCTTACGTAAAGTCCCCTTCCCATGTTGTAGATCTACCATGGGAAGATCTAGCCATACACCTTTTCTGCCAGACGGAGTTTGAATACCTTTACCTTGTTCACATTCTTTAATTATAGCGGCGGCAACTTTATCGCGAAAATTCAGTTCATTGACAAAACGTTCTCCCGACGAATTTAAAATTTGCGCTCCCAACGACCGCAAAGCTTCAGTAGCCAATTGGCCGACTAATGCCTCTGGGTAACAAAAACCCGATGGGTGATATTGCCAACTATTAACGTTAACTAATTCACACCCCAATCTATACGCTAAAACTAGGCCATCCCCAGTAGCTCCGATATGATTACTTGTAGCCGTTCCGCCAATACGGAGTTGCCCCGCTCCTCCTGAAGCTAATAGAACGGCTCTAGCAGAAACTGATAGCAACTTTTTGGTCTGACTATTCCAAAGAACCGCGCCAGTAGCTGATCCATTTCCATCGCTTAATAGCTCTATCGCCGAATGATTCTCTAGTAAGTGGGTATTCCCCTGTCTAATAGATTCTCTCAATACCCTCATAATTTCCAAACCTGTAATGTCTCTACAAGCGAGGACACGAGGTATCGAAGTCCCTCCTCCACTTTTCAGGCGATACGTCCCATCATTATTGCGGTCAAACATACATCCCATTTTGGATAACCAATCAATGGACTTGAGTCCATTTTCACATAAGTATCGGAGTAGCTCAGAGTCATTCTCTCCATGCCCTCCAACAAAAGCGTCGGCAAAATGTTTTCTAGGAGAATCGTCTTTTCCAATAGAGGCTTGAATCCCTCCTTCAGCCATTACAGTATTAGAATCGCCCAGTCTTAGTTTTGTAGCTAAATGAACTTTTAGGCCACTTTCCTGCAATGAAATAGCGGCGGCAGTTCCCGCCCCACCTCCACCAATAATCAATACATCAGTTTCCAAACCGGCTGTCGGTTCAAAGTCGGAAAGTAAAGGACTATCTGCCTCCAATAGGTTTGCCAATTCTGAAGGAATTGGCAAACCTCCCGAATTAGGGCCAACCTTTAGAACTCTTTTTTCTCCAACATAATCAGGGTGGTATTTCTTAAGTAAATCATCGGAGATATTCGTATCAAAATTTTCGGTAGTTTTTTTTAACCTATCCTGACGATTTAGATTAAGCACATCGATAGATTTTTTTGCCCAATCCATCATTTTGGAACTCCGCCAGTTTCTCGAAAAATTTCAGATCGTTTGAGTCTCTCTGTAAGGTCGCCTGATAACAAAAAATTCCATTCTTCAGATTCGTCAACATTTAAATTTAATTCAGACCCTTTAGCTTCCAGCTTTTCTTCGGATGAAGCCATTGACCTCCTTATCCAAAGAGCCATGTTATGAGGTTTGACATTATCTTCACAAACAAACCGACAAAGCCCACAATGAACGCAAGAAACAAAATCTTCAGCAACTTTTTCAAA
>CAWVUN010000314.1:0-3218 GCA_963932495.1 uncultured bacterium | reverse complement strand
GCGATAAAAAACTATTTTCCCCACATTTAGGATCAGCAATATTAAAATCAATAAAAAAACCTAAAATTACCTCTGGTCACTCCATTGAAGTTTCAGAAATAAATCATATAAAAGTTTATTAACACCCGAGGAATCGGAGTACACAAAACTTTTTAGCAGTTCATTATAAAATTAAATTTAACTTTGTATTATTGTTCATAAATTAGGAGGTTAATGGTGGCGTCGGACGATAAAAAAAATCAAGCTTTAGAAATGGCTTTTACACAAATTGAAAAGCAATTCGGCAAGGGTTCCATAATGAAATTGGGCAAATCCGAAGCCTTAAAAGAAATTGATACTATTTCTACAGGTTCCATTTCTCTAGATGCCGCACTAGGAGTTGGCGGAATTCCTAGAGGAAGAATAACCGAAATATTTGGCCCTGAGTCTTCCGGAAAAACTAGCCTTACCCTTCATGTTATTGCAGAAGCTCAAAAAGCTGGCGGCGTTGCCGCATTTATCGATGCAGAACACGCCCTAGACCCCCATTACGCTCAAAATTTAGGCGTAAACTTAGACGATTTACTACTTTCCCAGCCAGACACAGGAGAACAAACATTAGAAATTGCAGAAGTGCTCGTCAGAAGTGGAGCAGTAGATGTCGTTGTGGTAGATTCTGTTGCTGCCTTAGTCCCAAAAGCTGAGCTTGATGGAGATATGGGTGATTCTCATATGGGCTTGCAAGCGCGATTAATGTCCCAAGCAATGAGAAAACTCACTGGCGTTATAAGCAAGTCCCATACCGCATTGATTTTCATTAACCAAATTAGAATGAAAATCGGCGTAATGTTTGGAAACCCAGAAACTACTACTGGAGGAAATGCTCTAAAGTTCTACTCTTCTGTCCGATTAGACATTCGGCGAATTGCAGCATTAAAAGACGGAGATAGTATCATAGGCAATCGCACTCGCGTAAAAGTCGTTAAAAACAAAGTAGCCCCCCCATTTAGAGATTGCGAATTTGATATCTTATACGGTCAAGGTATTTCTAAAACAGGCGATATTTTAGATTTAGGTGTAGAGCACGACTTTATTAAGAAAAGCGGGACTTGGTATTCCCACGGAGATACTCGAATAGGACAAGGCAAAGAAAACGCCAGAAACTTTCTAAAAGAAAACCCAGACATATGTAATGCCGTTGAAAACGCTATTCGGCAAAAGCTGAAAATTGCGGCCCCAAACGGTAGTGCTCCTGAAGAATGTACTTCACCAGAAACCGAATCTCCAAGCTCAACTGAAAAAAAGAAAAAAGGTAAATAATTAAGCGCTATTAAAACACTTAATTATTTGAAAACCTTGCGTAAGTAAGAAAACACATAAAAAAGTCTAATATCAATGGACAACGGGCCAGATCTTAGTAAAGGGAAAAAACTGGCTTTAAAATATTTAACCAGACAAGCTCGCTCCCGAAAGGAAACCCTTGATTATCTAATTCGTAAAGGATTTGATAAAACGGTGTCTGAGAATATTTTGGAATACCTTGAAAACCTTAACTACATCGATGACCAAAAGTTGGCGGCTCATTATGCCGATTATCGAAAAAACTTCAAGAAAGAAGGAAAAATACGAATTGAGCAAGAATTATTTCGAAAAGGGATTTCAATTGAGGTAATTTCCGGAGTAATTGAACACTTATTTAAGGAAAATGAAGAATTAATTCTTGCAAAATCCTTTGCAAAAAAATTTCTCTTAAAAATGGAATCACAAGACCCTGAAAAACTCAAAAAAAAACTTATCTATAAATTAAAGCGCAAAGGGTATTGTGATAATACAGTTTTAGCCGTTATAAAAGAGTACATTTAGATCTCCAAATTAAAAATTAAGCTAAAGCTTTTAACAGAGACTTTAGTTTCCAAACTTTTTTTCCTGATCACTCAGATAATAACGGCAACAAACCTCATAAGTGCCGCTAACGAATTAACAAAAAACATACTTTTGTAATACAATATGGACTTTTTAAACGCTCTTCCTCCATGGCTTCTTACGGCTTATTTTTTTATTTTTGGACTTGCAGTAGGTAGTTTCTGCAACGTTTGTATATATCGAATACCTCGAGAAGAATCCATCGTCTTCCCTTCTTCACATTGCGTAAGTTGTAAAAACCCTATTCCCTGGAGAGATAATATCCCCTTATTGGGCTATCTAGCCTTGCTTGGAAATTGCCGCCACTGTAGCTCTAAAATTTCTATAATATATCCAATAGTAGAATTAGTAATCGGGATTCTCTTAGCGGGAGTATACTTAAAGTTTAAACTAAGCTGGGAAACCGCGATATTTTGCATTGTTGTCCCAATTCTCGTTGTGATTACTGTTATCGATTGGCAACATCAAATCATTCCTGACGTAATAACTCTTCCTGGAATCTTATTTGGTTTTGCCATGGGGTCTTACATGAATGGTTTTCTTCCCTCTCTCATTGGTTTTGTAGTTGGTGGAGGTCTTTTTTATTTAATAGCTTTCTTAAGCCGAGGAGGAATGGGCGGTGGTGATATAAAATATATGGCTGCCGCTGGTGCCTTATTAGGTTGGCAAAAAACTTTATTAGTTATTTTTAGCGGTTCTTTGTTAGGGACTCTTTATGGGCTTCCATTAATTCTATTAGGTAAGAAGGGAAGAAAAAGTAAAGTTCCATTTGGCCCCTTCTTAGCAGGAGCAACGCTAATCGCTATTTTTTCAGGGGATCAACTAATCTTGCTTTATATTGACTCAATGACTTGATTTAATATTTCTTTATAGTATTAAATGTATCTTTAAATTCATTCGCTTACCGAGAAAGAGATTCGTCAAAAAATTCTCTGAATTTTTAGACCAAAAACAAAAAACATGAAAAACGATTTTTCAGAAATTCAGAAAACGATTGAAAAACTAGATATCCAAATACAAGAAAGAAAAAAGGAATATTTATCATTAAAAGTCCTTCTCTATGCAGGTATTTTTCTTTTACTAATAGGTGGGATTTATTCGAATTCTACTTTGCAACAAGTTCAGCTAACAAGCTTAGAAAAAAGTTTTTCAAACTTTCAAAACAAATTGAATCAAGATATTGGAAATATTGAAGTGGCCCTATATAACTCGCTCCAACAACAAGGCTATGAGTTAAAAAAATTAATTATCCAAGATCAAAGACATAAAGAAATCTTGAATAAACGAGCGCTATTCGAAAACTTAAAAAAATCTTT
>CAWVUN010000313.1:0-3221 GCA_963932495.1 uncultured bacterium | reverse complement strand
AGGCATGGGGGAAAAAGTAGGTCTTATCACAGACGGTCGTTTTTCTGGAGGAACTCATGGGCTTGTTGTAGGACATGTTGCCCCTGAAGCTCAAGTTGGCGGCTTGATTGGCTTGTTAAAAGAGGGCGACAAGATAACAATCGATATAGAAAACCGAATGCTTTCAGCCGATTTGAGCGATCAAGAAATTGAAAACAGAAAAGCGGAATGGAAGGCACCTGAGATCAAATATAAGAGAGGAGTTTTGGCAAAATATGCCAAGTTAGTCTCTACAGCTTCAAAAGGCGCTGTAACAGATTAGTTTTTAATATTACTTTGCTAGATGAATTTTAAAAATAACCATTTCGATAGACCTTTTTGGCCATTGCGCTCTCGATTCGCGCCATTCCAAATTGCAATTGCCATCAGCTTACCTCTAGAAATTTTAGCGTCGTTTTCATCGGAAGATTTTATCTTCCGATGAAAAAGCGTTCTCCATTTTCCATTAGCCCAGTTACCTTTTCCTTTAACGTCTTGTTGGTCTTGTTGGGTAAGGGTACTAAATCCTTCGGCATTTAAATCTTCTACTGGAGATTTTTTTTGATCCATATCCATTTTTTGATTGGTTTGGTCAGGACGGGATAGAGGCCCAGGTCCAGAAAATAAGTTTTTCTTATCTGGTTTTTCTAAAATTTCTTTCCACTGCCAAATGTTCATTGGATAACCATCTGCTCCCATTGTAATGGGCGGCGCTTCTTCAGTATCGTTCATTGGGAACATGAGAGCAGCTTGGTCAGTATACATATCAGAGTGAGAAATGTTTTTTTTGTGAGAGGAGTCGTTCCATTCAATTAGGATGGCTATTTCATCGCTTGTGCGGGCGGCTTGGACTCGAACTTCTTGGGTTGCTGGGTTTGGCCATTGAGGATTAGCAATCAATTGTGGGCCTAGCATTGCAACTGTCGGTTTCGAGACTTTATTTGAACTCCAAATGGGATCGTTAGGCGAAGTGGGTAATGAGCCTGATATTTTTTTTACTTCCAGAATGGGGCCGCATTCTTCTTCGGATTGGCACTTTGCTATATCAAATTTGCTACATGCAGAAATTAAGAAGCAGATTCCACTAACAAAAAATAAAAGGCTTAATGAGGATCTAATAGTCATGACTTTAGCGAAATAAAAAAAACGGTCCTACTTGGGGTCGTTCTTTGAGTTTGCTTGTTCTGTTTAAAAATTATTTGCTAGGTGTTCTAATTCTGTTTTTAATGCTTCAGTAACAGGGCCAACCATGATTACGTTCAAACATTCGCGGGTAAATATTTTTTTTGCGGCTTCGTGGATTTCGTTACACGTTATTGTTTGGATCATTTGTTTTTCTTCTTCTACCGATATTTCCTCGGAGAAAAGCTGAACGAATCCGTATCGCAATATCTGTTTGTAAGGATCGTCTAAATCAAAATCAAGATCGTAAAGATATCGAGTCTTAACATGGTCGACTTCTTCTTGAGTTGGACCGGACTCTAAGAATATTTTTATTTCTTCTAAAATGGCTTTAGTTATTTGGGGAATTTTTTCTTTACTGACTGTCACGTCGAAATCGAACGTGCCAACATCAGACAAACTCGTGGCTCTGCAGTCTATTGAATAGGCTAAACCAAGTTTTTCTCTAAGCCCTTTTTGCAGCCGGGAAGCAACCCCATCGTCTAAGATACGATTAATTAAATATACCGTATAGTAATCTGGGTGGTTATAGGAAACAGAACGAAAACAAATTTGTAATTGAATTTGACTGTCTGAATCTTGTTGGTAAGCGAAGGCTGGTTGGGTTTGATCTTCGATAATACTTCCGAGGAAATATTGCCGTTTAATGGGACTTCCGCTTCTTTGAATCTTGTTGAAGTTTTTCTCGGCCAATTCCAAAAAATGCGAGTGCGAAAGAGAGCCTGCCCCAGCTAAGATCATATTTTCTGGTATATAGTGATTTTCATAATATTCCCGTAAGGCTTCAACACTTATTGACTTGATTGTTTCTTCGCTCCCAATCGTTGGCATTGCCAATGGAGTGTCCTTATATAGCAGTTTACAGGCATGGTTATTAATGTCTATATTGTCGCCTTTTTCATTAATTTCTTCCAAGTATTCTTCTAGTATGATTTGCCTTTCTAGCTCAATATCTTTGAAGTTAGGATTGCAAAAAAAGTCGGCAAAGAGTTCCATTCCTTTTCCCAATTGAGAAACATGAGGGCTAAAACCATAAAAAGTATATTCGCTCAGGGTGGAAGCTCTTAATTCTCTTCCAATTTTTTCGAATTCTTTATTGAGCGAAACTGAATCTGAGTATACTGCGTTTCCGCGAAACATCATGTGTTCAAGAAAGTGAGAAATACCGTTGTTTTTTTCGTCTTCAAATCGAAGACCAGCCCTTACAAACATGGCAACTTCCAAAGTGTGAATATGAGGCATTTCTATGGAAATTACGGTTAGTCCGTTTGACAAGCGGTCAGTATAATTTTTAATCTCAGTTTCTGTTAGTTGCATATTTTTTCGAAAGATATAGAAGCTATTAGGAAGATAAATTCAAAAATTGTGGGGAATAGTTTTGGTCTCAAAGAACCTAATTTATGAGCTTGGATTATCGTTTTTTTAAGGATAACCTTTCGATTCTTTGAAAGCGTTTTTTAATTAAATATCAGCTTATCATCGTTAGTAAAAAAACCAAAGACGTTGTTTCAAAAGTAAAGATATGACTTCCTTCGAATAAAAAATTAAGATAAAAGATTGTAAAATGAATTCAAGCGAAACGGAAGAGAATTCATAGAGAGTTTATATTTTAATTATTTTTCATAGAGCTGAGTTGATTGTTAATTTGAAGGTTGTATGAAACCATAACTTAAAGAGGGTCCAATTAGATGATAAATTATTCAAACCTCACGGAATGATCGCCCAGTAAACTTTCCAATTGGTCTACCATTTCTTCAGACGGAGTTACTGTCAAATCTGATCCGACGCTCAGTAATTTAGTGGAATTATTAGGGAACGTGAAAAATAATTGCACTTCGCTTTTCCCTGGATGTTCAAGGAGAATTTTTTTTATTTCAAGCAAGGTTTGTTTTTCTAAACCCGTGGCGCGAAGAGAGAGGCGCAGTTTACCTCGCCAATGATTTTTTGCTTCGGCAAGAGGGTGAATGGCTGAGACAATAACTTTTAGTATATTTTCGTCGCCTTCTAATTTTCCTTTAACA
>CAWVUN010000312.1:0-3225 GCA_963932495.1 uncultured bacterium | reverse complement strand
ATTATCAATTATTGGAAAAAATAGCTTATGGACAAATCTTGTTCCCATCATCACCGTTTCAATTCCTATTTGGTTTGGCGACAGAGTGGAATACCATTTATCGCTTTGGTTACTGGGTATGATTATAGCTTTTTTTGGCAAATGACTCTGGGAACTGTACGGAATGGTTCTTTTCAAAAAGAATTTTGGAATCCCTATAATCTTGGCATTAATATTCACTTTAGTGATTGTTCTTTCAGATCAAATATGCGCATTTCGTCACTCATATAAGCGACGGCTTTTTGAATTTGAGCGCAGATGCCGAGTCATATTTCAATTCCGCCCATAAGGTAAAGAATTCATCGAAGAGCATTTCAAAGGCAGAAAAGACTATTGCCGTATCGTCATCGAAGAACCACCCAATCAACCCATCATATACCTCCTCCCCTGGGAAATCATCGGCACACTAAAAGGTGACGACATTCGTTTTTTCGCCAATAACTCTAAAACTCCCGTTATCCGTCGGTTGACTGGCATTGATCTATTTGAAGCAGAAGACTAATTGACTGAAGGCAAACCACTACGTTTATTAATGGTCGAGCCAGCCCAAGCGACTTACAGCAACTCAGTATCAAAGAAGAACTACGCCAACTCTATCAAATATTAGACCCTTACCTTCTTGAACGGAACGCTAAAAGTTGAATTTCTACCCCACTGCGACCGTCAAACTTTAAAAAACGCGCTTAAAGTGGGAGATTTCGATATAGTTTATTTTTCCGGCCACGGTTACTTCGATAGCGAATCCGGAGAACTCCAACTAGAAATTGAAGAGAAAAAAGATTCCGTTTTGGCTCTGGAGTTTTGTCGTTTATGCCTTCCAAGCAAAAACCATTTCTATTTTTTCTCAATGGATGTCTCACCGGCGAAGTTGGATAGGAATCTAAAGAAATCTTTGGCGACGTGTGAAAAACATTGATCCAAAACGACATCCCGCAAGTCGTCGCCACGCAAGAATCAATTTACGATACAGACGGTATAAAATGGCCGCATATATTTTCAAATATATATTAAGAGAAATGGCTAGAGGTAATCTCAACGCTCAAACGGTAGAACAAGTTTTATGCCAAGCCCGGTCCGACCTAAATCCCAATACAACTGAACATAAAACCAGTTATAAGTTTGTCCATCTTTCTAATCTCGCCGAGCAAATCAAAGTAGAACGAGAAAGTCGAGTAGAAGAACAAACAGTTGGAGGGTTATAGCAAAAGTTTGCTATCTACTAGCCAATAGGCAAACTCATGACTGAATCAAACAAACAGCAACCTGATAAAAAAGAACCTTCCCTTCTCAAACAATCTCATTTTTCTAAATCTTCTTTGCCAAAATCGCCACCACCTCAATATGTCAAACGCGGTGTTACTCCGTTTGGAAAAGAAGACCCCAACAAAAAGTTTTGTATTAAAAAGTATTCTCCTAAGTTTTTAAGTAGAAGTAACTATCTTCATTTCTTTCTAAAAAATATATTTGCTCTTCACTAATGCAATATTAGGGAGAGTTGGTCGTGCTTCGATAACCTTATCATGACATTTCATTAAATCGAGGTGATATCCTTCGACGGAGTTTATCTTGAGCACAGCCGAAGGACTTGGATGACGCTCAAAGGGGACTTTGTAAGTCGAGTTTCATGATCAATTAATGCACGAAGAAGATCTATCACGAAATGTGACACTGTGTTTACAAAACAGAACACTCTTATCTCTCGATTTTTATTCTTTGCGTCCTTTGCGATAAAAATAGGTTCCCTATAATCTTTACCGAACCGCAACCATCATGAATAAAAAGAAAAAGTCTCCCACACAACCTGACAAAATTCTGCTCGTTCAATTTCTAGAAAAAAAAGGAATCACTCAATACCGATTGGTTAAGTCCATTGGCGTTTCTTATGTGCGTATCAACAAACTCGTTCTTGGACAAAGGACTATCTCTGCCTATACCGCATGGCGATTGGGGAAGTTTTTCATTAAGTCTCCGGAATATTGACTCAAATCACAGATTACTTACGATTTGAAAGTCGATCGCAAGGATCTAGAAGTCAAAAGAAATTGAAGATCCCCACTTATAAAGAAGTGAATAAATAAAAGACAAACTGTTTTTACCGTAAAGGATGCAAAGTAAAGAAAGAAAGCAAAACTTTTAAGTCCATTCTTGAACTCGGAGATACTCAAAAAATTTAGATGAAGATTAAATTCTGAAAAGAAATCCTACTTAAATGAAGATAATATTATTTTTTTGTAAATAGATTTTCACCTCACTCGCTTTTTATCTTTCTTCCCGGTCTTTGCGCCTTTGCGGTTTAACAAAGTCCTAAACGAGTTTATTCCTGCCTCCAGTTTCACAAATGCGACATTATCATTTATAATGCATTTCCCGTGTAAACAGTTAATCCCAATTAGCTACTTACTCAATTTCAAATAAATCAGTGCCAAAACTCAATATGGAATCCGAAGCTCCCAAATACGAACCAAAAAATAAATCCGAAAACGAGGCTGAAACCAAAACCGGTGGACTGTCGCAAAGCTTAGCCTTCGTATCAGCATCCCTTTTTGCCAGAATCGATCAATTCATCGGTCGCGAAGACGTGATGGCCAAAGTTAAAAAACACTTCCGAGGCAGTCAGAGGATTGTCGGGTTTGACGGCCCTGGCGGTATGGGAAAAACGTTCACGGCTATTCATATCGCGCAAAAGGTATTGGAGACCGAGCAAGAGGATTTAAAAACCGATAAAGTACTTTTCTTCGACGGTCGCGACGGATTGGGAGCCACTTATCATTCTTTTCTCTGTCAGTTCATTCAAATTTGCGAGCTCTATAACGAACTCAAATTAGCCAAAATATTTTTTGATAAAGACGACTCACCTGAAGAGTCTGCTGTCGAACTGATCAAGGCCCTGCAAGGACGCAACATTCTATTTATTTTTGATAATTTAGAGTATTGGTATGACAATGAAGGCAGTTTTAAAGACGACCGGCTATACAAGTTCATCTTCACATTGGTTCAAATGAGCGAAGGTAATTTAAAGTTTCTGCTGACCTCGCAATACCGGTTTTCCTTCAATTCATACGAATCCGACACTCTCGATCCTGTTTGGATTTCTCTAAAGCCGTTTTCCGTTGACGAGCGATTAGCCGCTTTAAATTTGCATCCTGAGCTTGCGGAATTGGCTCCTGCAGAAAAATTGAAAATCGT
>CAWVUN010000311.1:0-3231 GCA_963932495.1 uncultured bacterium | reverse complement strand
AAGGGTAATCTTAAAAAGTTTTTCCTATAATCAGTAGCTCCTTAATAATAAAAAATTTGATCTTTTATTTTAATAACTTTAATTTATTTGACAACGTAATAAATTGTCAACAGCTCCATTTAAACAATTGAATTAAAAAACAAATACTACAGTCACTGGGGATATATAAGAAAGTAAACTAAATGAGGAAAGTTTCAAAAAAACAGAAGAGTTATAAAGCGCAATATTATTAAAATAGTAGGAAGGTCTCTCTCTTTTGCATTTATGAATACCGCAGAAAAAAAGGGCGCTCCTCTTAAATAAAAAAGAGGGCGCCCTAAAACTACTCGTCTAACCAAACGCTTTTTTAGCTACATCCAAAATAGAATTGATTGGTCGACAAACTAACAACTCAGCATCTTCACGACCTACTTGATTACCGCTAGCATCAACTGCAATCGTAGATCTTTGAAGATAACGACTTCTTACTCCATCCAAAGTTAATCCATTGGCTTCGCCAAATTTCATATCAACATCTTGAAGTAAGTTAGGATACCCATGACCTGCATTAGTCAAAATATCTGTCCCAACAATAATAATTACTTCATCGACACCTGCATCTTTAAACTGACTAGCGTTGTCTTTAACCAAGGTCAATTCTTGGTTACAAAACCCACCAGCACCTGGAAGAGTGATAATCAAACGTTTTCCATTAAAATCGCCGACAGATAATTCAGCTTCAAGTGGAGTGGTAGCAGCTTTATCAACGCTCCATTCCGGATTCAGTTTGATGAGCTTCGCATCGCTTCCTGGTAATGACATGGTTTATTTTCTCCTTTTATAAGTCGAATTTTAGTTTCTTGAAAATAATGTTTGAAAAAGGTAAACCATTTTCAAATTGAGACAGTAATTATAAAACATTTTGACGTCAACAGCACCGCACAATTAAAAAAAATTAACGGTAGTTTTGGTGTTGATTTGTTATTCTAAGTTCAGATTTCACTAACTCCCGGAGGTTTTTACGAATGAGATTCCCGAGTTTGGTTCCAATTATACTAATAGTTTTTTTTTCCTTAACCACTTTTATTTTTGCCGATACAGGCACTACCAAACCGAAAAGGCCATTCTACGAATACAAAGGAGATTACCGAGGAAATATAGACCTTCAAAAGAAGGCGTTTAAAGAATCTTTTAGTTATGAGTTAATGGATTTAGATATTGGCTGGAAACCCAGAGAAATTGAAACTATCCACAAGGCTTTTTCTCAGTTGCCACCTATATTATATGGAGTTAAAGGCTTAAATGGGCTTTATAGAACGGCTTATTTGCAAGCTCGTAAAGGTGGTGGTATTCTTCCTGAAGAAGTGCCTGCTGCAACATTTCCCGCCTTCACCTCTATTTACAGAGAAAATGAGAAATCCTATAATATTTATGTAGAAGATGAAACTTTAAGAATTGAGTTTTACAACCCGCTATTTTTTGAATCAGAAAAAGAACTAATTAATATCATTCATCATGAGTTTGGACATGCCTATGATATGAGCCATGGAATGTTGTCCGTTTCCCTAGAATGGTTAAATATAACTAAATTTCGAATCCTACATCTACCACCTTTGGATGCCCAAGAAAAAGGCGACTTTCTTTTTACTTTCATCAATAATCCCAACGTTGCTCGTTATGCACCAACTGCATTACGCCAGCAAGGAAGCTATTCACTCCAAAACCCTCAAGAGGATTTTGCAAATTCCTTTGCCGCTTATATCCACTATCCCTATTTTAAGTACTCAAACCCAGAACGTTACGAATTTCTAAAGAATAAAGTTTTTGGAGGTAAAGATTACTTTCCAGCTAAAGATAATAACCTAAACTACATACAAGCAGTAACTAAAGACTTGAACCAAGCTCTAAATTCTAAAAACTGGGGGAAACTAGGTCAGATTGCTTTAGAAGTCAGCCGACTTCCAGGACAAACCGAATCAGATCTCGTCATCGATTTCTTCAAAAAAGCCCTTCAAGTTGATAGCTCTAAAGCATCGATAATCAATTTTGCCGAAAAAAGTTGCTTTATTCTGACATCCTCCGCGCTTGAGTTCAGAAAAGACCTCGCTCGAAAAAAACTTTTTACTTTAAAAGACATCCTTGGAGAAAATCGTTGCAAACACACTGCACGTCAGCCATTTGAAAAAGGCTCCATAAAGTTTCCAGTCTCAAATGTGTACTTTTATCGAGAGAACGACTCTTCATTTGTCCAATTTATAGATTCAATTGCCCCCCAAGCCTCAGCAAGAGGTTACGGTTCAAAATATATTTGGACTTTATCCGTATCAAACGGTGGTAAAGTTTTAGGGAGAGGAGAAAAACTTGAGTCAAGTGGTATGGAACCAGTTCGTATCAAGCTAAACGACTCTTTAAATCAAGGCTACAAAATTCCATTTGGTAAAAAACTGACGTTAAAAATTGAAATCAAAAGAACACACCCTCGTACTTTCAAAGTTTTTGATTCTTCGGCGACAAAAATTCAATTTATATCCCAACCTTGGATTCTTTATTTCCCAAATGGCACATTTAAACCTCGAGTCATATACCCTCTATCTCAATTACACTTAGAAAAAAACTGACCACTGTTAGATATCTCTTACTAAACGCGCAGCCATATTCAAGTTTGCATATTGAGAAGGCCATATTTTATCTCCATCTTCGTATTGGATGATCAACGCCGATGAATCACGGGAATCCTGAGTCCAAGTAACTCCAACTGTTCCAGACTCAAATACTGGATCCAAGTAAATATCGTCTCCATATTTATCTTTGTTTGTTTTATTTAAGTCAAACAGACTCCACGCTTCATCTTCAGTTGGCAAGCGCCAATTTGTATAACCAGCAAATGATTCTTTATTTAGCTTTTCTGAATATTCTTTACTTTTAAACCAATTCACCCACTTACTTAAATCTTGGAATGAATCTTTCTTATTCCACATAAGATTTAATTCAGAATCGGTGATGGTTCCATCGCCATTATCTCGAAACCGTTGACTTTCAGTCATGTCAAAACTTCTCCTAAATTACTTACTATTAAACTAAAACACGCTTAATGCCCCATCAATTTTCCTTCTCTAATTTTTTCTAAATATCTTTTAGCCATAAAATAATCAGGGTTCAAAATAACCGCCGCTTGAAATTCATTACGCGCATCTTCTAATAAATTTTGAGAATAGTAAACTCCACCCAAATTATAATGACCGTCGGCAAAAC
>CAWVUN010000310.1:0-3234 GCA_963932495.1 uncultured bacterium | reverse complement strand
CTAAATTTTCAAATTTTATATAGACAATGAAGGGAGTAATCTTGTTTTTAGATTTTTTTGTATTCGGATAATTTTTGGTGGGTTGGCTGAGACGACAACTTCAGCTTTTAACGTAATTTTTTAATGATGTTTCGCAGTATTAGTATTTCTTTATATCTTTAATGAAATAGGAGATGTGGCTGAGTAACTTAGCTTTTATTTTTGTGTTTTTTCTAAGTAAAAGTGGATAACTTTAAGAGGTGTTTAAAAGCTTCTGCGCTTTTTATTATTAAAAAGCGCAGAAGTTGAGAAGTTAGATAGAATGTGGATGTGATAAACTTTCGATTATCTACATTCCAACTTTTTCGCGAACTTCGTCCATCAACTTAGCGTCAATAACGGTAACACCATGTTCTTGAGCATAGTTGATGACAGTTTTCTTAGCCATATTTCTAACAAAGAAAGGAACTCGTTGAATTCTTTCTTTAGCTTCGTCAGTCCAAACAAGCTCTTGCTTTTCGGCGGGTTGATCGCTATTCAATATTTCTTTTGCCTCGGCTAAAGTATTTCCTACCATACTAAAAGGCGACTTAGCATCTTCTGAGCCGCCGCCAATCTCCACGCCAATTTTACTAACAAACTCAGTTTCGAACTTATTGGTCAGCATAGCTATGCTATGCCCGCATTTTTTACATTTAAATTTGAGTGCCAAGTTTTTGGAGTCCGACGGCATAATGCCGTCTGTTTGAGTCTCCATTTGCGAGTCGCAAGGTATACAAAGGAATTTCATTATTGCTCCTTAGGAATTTGATTTGATAAAATTTAAAAGTTTGTCCGCTGTTTGATCAAGAGCTTGAGCGGCAGGAGAGTCTCTATGTTCAGTGTAAAAAATCTTACCATTACCAGTTTTCTCCGAAATTCTAGGATCAAATGGAATTTTTCCCAAATAGTCGACGCCTTTTTTCACACAGAGTTCTTTAACGTCTTGTCCAGAGAATAAAGGACTATCAGCATTGCAACTTGGGCAGGAATATCCTCCCATATTTTCAATTAACCCGATTATTGAAACGCCGACTTTGTTATTTTTTGAAATGGATTTGGATACAATATGCTGGGAAATACTAGATGGGATAGTGATCTCAATCACGCCAGCTAATTCCGGAATCAGTTCTTTGATATTGTCTATACGGTCGCTTCCAGGAGGCATATCTAATAATAAATAGTCTAACTCGCCCCAATAAGTATCAGCTATCAATTCACGAATAGCGGTATTTTCTAACATACTCACCCAAGAGGCTGTTTCGCCGCTTTTATGAGTCCACATGACAGGAGTATCGGCAGTGGGTAAAAGCATATCCATAGACATTATTTTGATTCCATTAGCTCCATTGCCAGCATGGACTCCGTCGTTGTCTACATTTAGTTTACTATCGTTAGGAACGCCCAAAAGATTTCCAATACTAGGTCCATTTAAGTCTAAATCTAGAATTCCTACTTTATAACCCCTCTCGACTAGGCATCCAGCTAAATTGGCCGTCAAGGAACTTTTCCCAACGCCACCTTTACCACTCATGAGTGCTACTTTATGTTTAATTTTATCTAGCCGACTTCTCAGTTTTCCTAATTTTTCAGTGACCTGCCCGATAAAGTCAGAGCCTCCGTCTCCAGACAAGTCATTATACGTTTTCATTACTTACTCCTGATTTGTTGGGGGGTGTTTTTGATGCATATTTTATCATAATGGGTTTAAATCAAAAAAATTATAAAAAACGACCTTCTTCCGGAATCATTCGGATATTCTTCATCAACGCGTTATTTAATAGGTCATGACGTTTGATTAATACTTTGATAAGTGGCCTTTAAATTTTTACTTATAATTATCTACCTAACTCTTGTACAGTTCCTGAATTGATTCCAAGGGCTAAAACATAATCTTCTATGACTACGTTTGTTGTTCTAGGGCTATCGGAAAGACAGGGAATTTCGCCAAAGTCGGATCCAAGTTTTAGTTTTGATATTTTATATTAGAGTTTCCGTTTTTAGTTATATTCACAATTCCTTTTAATAAAAACAAAGAGAGAGTTATCTTGATCCCCTTTCGCTAAAATATAGTTCCTATTTTCATAACGTTTAATGAATGATTGGATATTAGCAATCTGTCATTTTTTTTCATTAGAGAAATCGTTAAAAAAGGAATTTTATATAGCAGGGGCATTACTGCATCTGGGATCAACACTTTAATGGAGGTTGGTTCTTGTGTCACAGGGTTTTCTATTTATTATGTTAAATAGGGAAAGTGATACTTTGAGTTTTATATTTTAAGTTTCTTGAAAAAGACTTTATTCAGGTTGCCCAGACGCCGGAATAGAATCATTAAAAACTCATCTTTGATTTTTGTTTCGATTTCAGGGCCAAGGTGGACAATCAAATCATGGTTTAATTTTAACGCAATTGAGGGAATCTCGGCAAATACATTAGTTGTTCGTTTCATTTCGTTTACAAATGAAATATCTCCAAACACGGAACCGGGCCCCAAAGAAGCAATTTTGGCTTTTGGGTTTGAACTTTTATTGATATAAACCTGCCCTTTAATTAATACATACAGGGAGTCTTCCTTATTTCCTTCTTTTACAAAATGTTGCCCCGCTGTCCTATTTACAACATAGGTATCGACATCTGAGATTCTATCGATTTCTTCTTCAGTAAACTTTTTGAAAAAAGAAATTTTATGTAACAGCTTTACCAAGTCTGGTTTAGTTATTCTTTTCATATTTTAAAAGAAAGTTATCATCAACGTATTATAACTGAATGAATTTCTGAATAATAAGATCGATTATAACTTTAAGTTGATTCTTTTCAATCATTAAAGTATTGCTAAAAAGATTTCTGTTCATTTTTAGTCTTTTTTCTCAAATTATCTGATTTTATAATTTTAGACGAAATCGTAGTTTTTTTTTAGGAAGTCTTGCGGAAATACCAAAAAGGATTATATTAACTATTATCAAATCTATAGAGGGGCCTATGGAGCCACCATTCGATTTTTAAACGTATTTAAAAACATTTGTTAAAAATTCATGTACAATGAATTTGCTGGGAAAATTAGACCCAGTGTAAAAGGAAAAACGCGCCAGTGCAAAACTCGGCGCGTTTTTTGCGTTTAGAGGCTTTTGGTTTTAGTGAAATATTCAAAATTATTCATGTCTTTAAGCGTCAGTTAAATTGTCAAAACGTAAATTATTTAATTATGAAAGATGT
>CAWVUN010000309.1:0-3235 GCA_963932495.1 uncultured bacterium | reverse complement strand
CTAATAGGGGAAACATCGCCATTTAGGATAAGTTCTAATGCATCCTCAGCTTCACTTTCTGTTAGGTTTTTACTTAAATGCGGACCAGAGGCAATTTTACCTATGTATTCCTTCATCCGGCTTTCTCCACCGGTCTCATTTAGCTTGGATATGGACATTTTATATTTTTAAATGTAATTATTTTCTCATTAAGCTAAAATGTGCAGTTACAATTTAAAACTCTGCAAAATTATTAATAGAAACCGCCTCGATTTAGGCGAACTGAATTTATATTAAACTTAATGAACTTAGTTTCAACTGAAATACCAAAAGATTTTTTGAACGCTCAACGTAAAAATTTGAAAGTTCTATTGGTTTATCCTAACACTTGGGATGTTGCGATAGCCAATTTAGGTTTCCAAAGAGTTCACACTCTTTTAAACGAGATTGATGGGGTCGAATGCGACATATTAAGCCTACCCAATAATTGGAAACCCGAAACGCAAAACCTTCTTGACGACGATCTTCGATCGCGGGAAATGAGATTAAACCCGCTAGACTTTGACATGATCGCGTTCTCTATCTCATTCGAGCCAGATTATCTCAACGCAGTTCTCCAACTAAAATATTTTAATATCCCGTTGGATCGGAATGAAAGAAATAATTCCCATCCTCTGATTTTAGCGGGTGGTTCGGCTATATTTATTAACCCCGAACCAATGGCACAAGTCGCAGATGCCTTTTTTATTGGAGAAGCCGAAGGTCTTGCCGAACAATTCTTTAATTTCTTCGTACAGAATGACTGGGAGGATCCAAGAGAGTTACTTCGTGAAACCGCAAAAATTAAAGGGATCTATATCCCTCATTTATATGATGAATTATATGCAAAAGGTACTCCCTTCGAACCTATGTCCTCATTTACCCCAAAATTTCCTTTGGTCGAACGTTATTGGGTAGAAGACGAACTTTCTCTACAGACCCACTCAGAAATGCATAACGAGACATCAGTTTTTAAGGATATGTCATTAATGGAAGTCACTAGGGGATGTATATGGGCCTGCCGATTTTGCACTGCCGGTTTTATTTACCGCCCCCCAAGACTTCCCAACTTAGAAAAAACCTATGATTCCCTTACCGCTACTTTGGAAAAACAGGGAAAAGAAGCTAAGACCATTGGATTAGTAGGTCCTTCAGTAACAGATCATCCTCAACTAGTTTCTTTAGCAAAACGTTTAGTAGGAGAAGGAAAAACTATCTCTTTCTCCTCACTGAGAATGGAAACATTGACAGATGAACTAGTCGATCTTATGAAACAAAGCGGCCAAAAAACTATTACAGTAGCAATGGACGCCCCATCCGAAAGGATGCGTAACGCTGTAAATAAAGCAGCTACAGATCAGTTCATCATAGATAAATGCCGGTTTCTGGCAGAAAAAGGCATCTTACACTTGAAACTATATTCAATCGTTGGACTGCCTAACGAAACTGAAGAAGATATTGATCAATTCATAAAAGTCATAGGCGATGTTCAAAAAGGCTACTTAGAAGCGTCCCGGAAACATGGCCGAATTGGTAATCTGACCATAGGTCTCAGTCCTTTCATTCCAAAGCCTGGCACTCCGTTCCAATGGCACCCTATGGAGCAAGTTTCAGTTTTAAAAAAGCGATTCATGAAAGTCCGTAAAAGCTTGTCGAAACTTCCTAACGTAAAACTTAGCTTTGGGTCGCCAAATGAGGCGTACTTGCAAACTTACCTTTCAAAGGGTGGAAGAGAATTAATCGACTTTTTTAGGGCTTATCTAAATTCAGGGCACGATGAAAAGAAAGCCCTTAACAATTGCGTCCCTAAGCCAAATGAAATAGTTTATAGACAATATCAGAATGACGATTTTTTACCGTGGGATATCATCGACCATGGTTACAGAGATAATTTTCTTTGGAACGATTACCAACGCGGCCTAAAAGAAACCCATACTCCCGCCTGCGATACAGCCACCTGCCATATCTGCGGTATTTGTTAAACAGATTCTCTTTTTTATCTGCGATACAATCCAACAACTTTCTAATGCCTAGCCTTTACGATCCTGAGAAAATGGAAAAACTGCCTCCAAACCGGAGGTTTTTTCATATAAGTAAAGTTTGGTATTTTTCTAATCGCCAAATTGTCCAACTCCTATTTTCTACCCCGATCACACCTAACCAAATCACTTGGTTATCTTTATTTTGCTCCATTATTTCTTTTTGTTTTTTTATTTCAACGCCTGAAAATTCCCTAGTATTCGGAGGTATTTTCTTATATTTAAAAACTCTTTTAGATAATGTAGATGGCAATTTAGCCCGAGTACGCGGTGAAACTTCGAGACTCGGTAGATTTTTCGATTCGTTAGTTGATTTTATTGCAACTACATTAGCCTATGGAGGGTTAACCTGGCGAATCGTCCAAGCAAGTGGCGACCCCGGTTATTGGTTTTTAGGAATTGCTGCGGCTATAAGTTGTTTTTTGCACTCTACTTTTTTTGTCTATTATTTAGTTAGCTATACAGATCGATTAGGAGTTTATAAAAATAATCGAATCGACGAAACGATTACCGAAAAAGACCGAAAAGATTTTAAAAAAGACGATTATTCTATATCAGTTCACTATCTTCAACTTATTCACCAATTGATTTATGGTTGGCAAGATCGATTAATTAAAAAGTTAGACGAACTAGCTCAAAAAGTATGTGGAACGACAGATTTCCAATATAAAAGGTGGTACGAGGACAGATTATTTTTATCCTTCGCGAGCCTATTATCGCTTTGCAACAATCAATTCCTTTTATTTGTTTTTACGATTACGGACAACATTGAAGCAGGCTTTATTCTAATCATTGGCTTAGGGAGTTCATATTTAATCCTCTTACTTATCTATAAAGTGCTAAAACAAAGCATTCGTGTAAAAAAATTTTAGCCGTAACTCAGACGACAAAAAATTATCGTCAGAAATTAACCTTGGTAAAAAAGCCGCAAAAAGCTAACTAAAAACTAACTAACATTAGGCTAATTGAGTCGAGCGTCGAAGGAGTCTGGAGCTCCTTGAGAAAACTTTAATATTCGCAGCTTCACTTCTAATTCAGTCATAACAAAAGTAGTTCTTTTATTAACATCCGTCTCTTCCAATATCGCTTGCTTTTGATCCATCTTAAAATCCATACCATAGGCAATTTTATCTATAACTTTGCTCAATGCATTCGCTCGCTCTATCATTTTCAGAGGG
>CAWVUN010000308.1:0-3242 GCA_963932495.1 uncultured bacterium | reverse complement strand
ATATACTCAAAACAATTTGAAGCGGTTGAAATCCGTTGCCAAATCTGTCACGGCACCTATAATACATTCCCTCAGATAGAAGAAATCTTTGACTCAAACGATCAGGCTGTTACAGTCAGTAAATATTATCAAGCAGGGCAAAATATTGAAGGTGATAAGCTTGCTTTGTCTGAAAGAAAAAATAAGTTATCAAATGTAAAAATGGTTGATGGCAAATTATCAGTAATTGGGAAACGAACAGGGAAAATATTTCCAATCCCAATGATCCATAAGAGCAATAATGCTCATGGAATTCAAGCGCATCAAGACAAACTGGAATGTTCCGCTTGCCACTCATTGTGGGTTCCAAAATGCACAGGATGTCATTTGACTTTCAATCAAAACCGAGAAAATGAAAACCCATGGACCAACCCCAAATTCAGAATATCTGCGGAGGAGCCCATCCTAATGGTAGGCCCAAGAGGCAAGGCGATGCCCATGCTCCCTCAACCTGAGAGACATGTAACTATCATAGACAAAGAAGGAAAAAGTGTTCCCGTAATTAGCTCACATGGAGAACGGAAGGGAAGCTATTTAGAAAAAACTTTTATTAATCCCGAAGGATATTCAGGATCTCATTTAGCGTTTTCCTATACCCCACATACAGTGTCAGTAAAAGCCCGTAATTGCGAAGACTGTCACTTAAATCCAGAAACTATAGGTTTAGGTTCGGGGAGATTGATTTTCGGAAAAAATATTTCAGGAAAGTCGGATTTGATTCAATATCTTGAAAGAACCCCAAAAATCGACAAAAGTATTGAAACTCCGCCAGGAGCTAAAACAACAATAAAAGGATTCCCAGTTGCAGGAACAAGCCAAGCAAAAGCGCGCCTCTTTAACCAAAAACAGATCTCGCGCATCTTAAAGGTTGGAAATTGCTTACCTTGTCATGATAAACCGAATGACAAAGTCTACCAAAATATAAATAAAAGTTATAAATTTGCCGGATCAAATCAACATCGCCAACTTAGACAAAAAATATTAAAAGGCCGTTAACGAAAAAATGAAATCAGGACTTTTTCAAAAAATCGCTTTTCTCTCAATTCCATTTGCAATTATCTCTGCCTTTTCATCTTCGTTACCCTTCGCTCAAACTTTCAATTATCAATATAATTCCCCTTATTATTTACAAAGCGAGCAGTATAAAAACAACGGCACCCCCACACCAGCCAACAATTCAGAACATCCTAACAAAAATGAATTTGCTCCTACTTCTAACTATAGCCAAAGTTATGAAGCCAGAGAACAACCTTCACAAAGTCCTCCCCCTCAAGCCCTCTCACTTTCGGCGTCAAATCAAAGCTTGGGAAAAAAAATGGCAGAGATCCCAGAAATCACGCCAAACGCAGAAATTGATGCTAGCGATTTGAGAGATCCATTGTTATTAATTAGAGGAATGAACGACGACTCGGCCAATGTTCTTAGACCAGGCACAACGATCGACGGTATTCGTTTTTACACATCAGATGAAAATAATTCTTTTATAGAATCCGAATATAGAAGATCTAATTTTAAAATCAACGATGTTTTTGGGCGTGTAGTCGCTTATGACAAAGGGCAAAGGTGTTTAACTTGTCATGGAGGAATAGAAGAGATAAGCGACAGCCATAAGTTTTCCTGCACGCGTTGCCACAGCGGAAACGGAAGAGCCTTTTCCAAAAAATCGGCGCATAAAAATATGGTATCCAACCCATCCGATCTCGCGCATGCACCCAAATATTGTGGTAAATGCCACGCCGACCATATAAACAATGTTTCTAAGTCTTCCATGGCTACCGCAAAAGGCCAAATCAATTTAACTCGATACAATTGGGGCATTCAAAAACTTGAAATACCTGCGCTATCCCTAATTCCAGATACCGAAAAAGGAGAACTCATTTTTCCTCCAGAAACATACAATGACGACCAAGCCGAATTGGTGGACGATTACTTACAAAAAAAATGTTTACGATGTCATCTTCAATCTCCAAGCCCACATCGTCCTGGCGAATACCGTGCAACCGGTTGCTCTTCATGCCACATGATTTACTCCAATGACGGCATGACTATGACTCGCGACCGCGCGATTCAATCGAGTCAAAAAAACCGACTAAAAAAACAAAAAAAAATTTTTAATAAAAAGGTAGCCGCAAATTCTTTTAAAAATCCTAGAGGTTATCCCATTCTACATAAGTTCTCTGTAGCTATTCCCAGCAGCCAATGTGAAACATGCCATCACGATAGTGGACCGGGAGCAGAATACGAAGGGTTGTTTAAAAAACCAGCTCGACAAAAACCTCATTCAAACGTTATCGACAAAAATAAACCTCTCCTATACGGGGCTGAGCATAAATTTCTCATTCAAGATATCCATCGCGAAAAGGGAATGCATTGCATCGACTGCCATGAATCCGAAGAGCTTAAAAATCCTAACTCCACATTTCCAGATTTAAACCAGAGTTCAAAAACTAAATGCGAAGATTGCCACGGCTCCCATGAAAATGGACCTGGCGAATTTTTGTTAGTGAAGTCGTCGCGAAAAGCTAAACAAATAACAAAAAAAATATCTCTCAATCCTAATTTAAAAGGTAAAATAAAGTTTGGAGATTTGATATTAAGGGATAGCGAAGAGAGACTACGCCCTCACATAAAGAAATTTAACGGTAAGTGGGTACTAATTTCTAAAGTGACCGGTAAAAAACATGTAGTTCCTATACTCAAAGACAAAAAAAAACCAACAGGTCATAGCTTAAAACAGCACATGGATGGAATCGAGTGCTCGGCATGCCATGCACGTTGGACTTATACAGAGTGGGGAAGCCATGTAATTTTAGATAAAAGGCTGAACTTAAAGTCTTGGAAAGACTGGAGTTTTTCCGATCCAAACCTTCAACAAACTCTATTTGATAAAGAAAAGTCCCTTGAAGAATCTCCTTACTTCAACCAAGACTTTAATTGGCTTACCGCTGAAGAATCCGCTAACGATATATTTGGTCAATGGCAACCGGGAACATGGATTGAACTATTATCTAAAGCGTCATGGGATAAAATGATTTTAGGTAAAAACTCAAAAGGAAAATATTCTATTTTTAAGCCCAGGAAACAATATTTTTTCACAGAGATCTCTGCTGACGGAGAATTGATTAAGTCATCAACAATTCCATCCCTTCCTGATGGAAAACTAGGATTGCTTTTAACTCCCTATACTCCACATACTATTCGAA
>CAWVUN010000307.1:0-3250 GCA_963932495.1 uncultured bacterium | reverse complement strand
AATATTTTAATTTCAATCATTGTTTCATTTACCGAGTCAACAAGTCGAAAATAACTCTAAAAGTGGAGGTATATAAATCTGGAGTATTCTTAATAGAGTTTTCAATTTCTTCTAGCGTAAAAAACTTTCCATCGCTAATTTCGTTGGGCTCTAAAGTCATCTCTTCATCAGAAACGCATTTAAAAATCCCTACATGCTCTCTCAACGTTTCTTCGCAGGCTTTTAGTTTCATCCATAAACTTACTTTAGCTCTGATTCCCAACTCTTCCCAAAGTTCACGAGCAGCACTTTCATCGTAATCTTCTCCAGAGTCTACATGACCTGAAGCTGAAGTATCCCATTGTTCTGGGTTTTCATCTTTATTCAACGATCTTTTTTGGAGAAACAATCGGTTTTTAGAATCAAATACCAGAACATGAATAGAACGGTGGGTTAAACCTTTTTCATGCACTAATTTCCTAGACGCCTGACCAATAACACAATCTTCTTCATCAACAACATCAAATATTTCAGTGAAGTTTTGGGGATTCATTACATTTCAGGGTATTTAAGTTTTCCTTGAGTAAACAAAAAAGAAAACTCGCATTGATAACTAAAAACTAGTTCGGCCTAATATTAGAGCATATTGGCGATTCAAAAAAACTTAAAACACTATATATAGCCAACTTAATTTAGAAAAGTTAATTACAGGCAAGTCAAACTTGAAGGCTTTATTTGGAGGGTTTTGTGAGAGCTTTTAAATATTCCAGCCCTGGAGGAACTTCTTCGCTTTCACAATAATTACTTTCTGCCAGGATTTTTATGTCGTCCAGAGTTTTTTTATCACCTTCAAAGGTAATCATTTGATAACCCTTATCGGCAATTAGCCCTCCTGCTTGGAGTAAACTCATGACCGACTTCAAACTGAACTTCTCGTCATCAACCAAAAGGAAAACATCCTTGTTATGTTCTTTAGCGATCAAAGTTAAATACGTTGAAGGCCTAGCATGGAAACCATGCGGTTGCGGAACGGGCAATTCATACCGGACAATTTCCAAAGCGTTTGTCAAAATTTCATTACTTATTTTTGCCCCTTCTAACAAATAAAACCGGCTCATTTTAAAAGCGAAATTTATTATCGTAGAAAACAGAGTATTTTTGTCCACTAAGTTTGCAATGGTTTCTTTACACCCTCCCTGCCGGATATCATCTTCATGTCTCTCATAAAAGTGACATAACCAAAGCGAAATTTCTTGAAGGTGCAAAGATAACGAAATACATCCTCTTATATTCTTCAAACCGGGGAAAATATGTTCAATCCGCGTATTTTTTACGTATGTATCGTAATCAGATTGAACGCTGTGAATCACGTTCGAATACATACGAGAATTTTTCTCGTTTATATTATCGGGAATTATTTTTCGTAACTCGTCCATCTCCTCAGTAAACTCTATCTTCACGTCCTGGATCATTTTAGCGACGTTTCTTACTTTACCGCAAAGATCAATAACCCTTTCTTCTTCGTCCTTAACTCTATCCTCTGAAATATTTTTTGGGAGTTTTTTATTGCTTTGAAAATCTGGGAACTCATCAGAATTAAGACATTCTTTTGTAACGTCAATCCCGTTGGATTTGCTCGCTTTCTCTAATTCACCCAAAAGATTGATTATCGATTGATTCAAAAAACTGAGTGCTTGATACGATTTCTCATAAAACTGTTTTTCGTTATCTTCCGATATCACTAGGTTATAATAGGGATATCTATCTAATGAATGCCTAATCAAAAAAGCACAAATGGCTAAATTTCTCATGGAAGCGATATATTCAGAGAAGTTAACCCAAGTTTTATTTTCCCTAGCGCCATGTTCATCCAAAAAGTTTTCTAAAATTTCCGCTTCTTGAACCAAATGAGAATAAAATTTCCTAGTTACATCCGTCTCATTATCAACATGCGATCTAAAAGAGTTTACAGTTCTGAAAAACCTACGGCTTGTTTCCTGTACAAAAGGTAAAAACTCTTCTTCAGCAATAAATTGAATTAAAGATTCGGGTTCAGTCAACATAGGTTTTATTTATCAGAATATTATTTGTTTTGTAGATAGTGTGAGAAATCAATTTATTAATATTTGCATTTTCTTGGGTAAATATTTGTTCCAGCACTCTATATGAGATTTAGGGGCTGGAGGAATCGCTATGGAATACAAATAAAAATTCGGTTTTATTGGCTTTTTTGCTAAGACAAGTCCTGACTCATCTAATGTTTTATTAGACTTTTTTAAGTTACAAGGTTTACAAGCTACTACCACATTATTCCATGTAGTTTCACCACCCCTAGATTTTGGAATAATATGATCTATAGTCAAAATCTGAGGTTTTTCACCACAGTATTGGCAGGTAAAATTATCTCTTTTCAAAATGTTCTTTTTACTGAAAGAAATACTTTTCCCCTTCTTCTTGCGAACCATTTTTAAAACTCTAATTACGGTCGGAAGGGGATACGTAGCATTTGGAGACTTCACTTGATACCCGTCAACCTCTAATCCCTCTGCTCGCCCTGATAAAACCATTATAAGAGCTCTTTTCGCATTACAAAATTGCAAAGGTTCATAGGAATAATTTAAAACCAGAATTTTAAAAGATTCCAACATAGTGGCCTATTTCTTCTTTAAATCGCTAGGATTTATAGGTTGAAAAAAGTATTCTCGCAACTGTATTCCAAGTTAAGTATGAAGAGTCAAAATATCGTAAAAGTTTATCTTTACATAATCGAGGTGTCAACTCGATTCCCTAAAGATAAATGGAAAAGCTATTAGCGAATTGCTAAATACCAACGACTTAGAATTTTTGGAGGAAATCCCAAAATGAATAGGCTAGCAATAAGCCAATTGCGTAATGTCGTAAAAACAATTCCTTCGGATAACCATCGGCGGGCGGAGGTCAAAGCTTTTTCATCAAGAATCTTAATTTCCCCTTCTTTTCTTAAGCGTTGGAAAAAATCCATGTCTTCGCAAATGGGTAAATTCTTATAACCACCCATTCGACGAAAAACTTCTTTTCTTACAAAGATTCCTTGATCTCCATAAACAACCCCAAAATATTTTGAACGTAGGGTAGCAACTATAGAAATCATTTTTAGAGACCGTTTAGACGAAGCAATATCTAAACTAAAAGCTCCTCCAACAATGTTATTTGAGCTCATATTTTCAATCATCCTTTGATAACCTATAGGTTCAACTTCACTATCAGCATGGAAAAACCAAAAAACTTCTCC
>CAWVUN010000306.1:0-3250 GCA_963932495.1 uncultured bacterium | reverse complement strand
AAACGGAGAATTGGCGCCTCGAAGAGACTCTATCCGGACCTCCTGATTTGAATCTCGGTCTTCAAACGCAATAGTTTTTACGCCCCGGTAAAGATCTGGGCTCGAGATAAAAGGATAAAACTTTAATTCACCTTTCAAACCATGAGTCTTGCCAAGCCTACCAAAAGGAACCCAACCCTTCATTCGATGATTTCCAAAACGGCTCTTTTTTTAAGCTTCGTAGCGATCGCGTTCAAAATCGTCCGCATTGCTCGAGCAGTCTTGCCTTGTTTTCCTATGACTTTACCCAAATCATCCTTTGCTACACGCAGTTCCAAAACCGTGGTTTTTTCTCCTAAAATTTCTTGCAACTCTACTTCTTCCGGTTTATCGACTAAGGACTTTGCAATTAACAGTATTAGATCTTTCATAACCAGCTCCCCTCCCGCAAAACTAATCGCGATCTTCAGTTAGAGATAACAGCTACTTAGACTCGAGTTAACGCACAGCCTGTTTAAAAACCAAGAAGAGCTCAAAGCAGAATCAGTGTCTTTTAGCTTTCAGAAGCAATTCCAGCTTTTTTAATTAAAGCTGCGACCGTATCGGAAGGTTTTGCCCCATTTTTCATCCAAGATTGGATTCTTTCAGGGTTCATCTTCAAACCACCCTCCTCCTTAAGAGGATCAAACGTTCCTAACACTTCAAGAAACTTACCGTCGCGAGGACTTCTTTTATCTGCGGCGACAACTCTATAAAATGGTCTTTTTTTAGCCCCTCGTCGACTTAATCGGATAACTACAGCCAAACCAACCTCCTAATCAAATAGTTAACAAAAACATACAAAGTTTAATTTCTCATTTTTAGTTGAGAAACATTCTTTACATTTTAAACCCAAAAAAAAACCTTCTAATCACTTATTAAAATGGGCTAAAGCCACGGCCGCCCATTAAATTATTCATATTCAATCCTGCCTTCATCTTTCCACCGGAGAATTTTTTCATCATTTTTTGCATCTGCGCAAACTGTTTTAGCAATTTATTAACATCGTTTACAGTCGTCCCACTCCCAGTGGCAATCCGACGCTTACGACTACTATTAATAATTTTATGCTTTTCGCGTTCTTTTTGAGTCATAGAACCAATAATCGCTTCCACTTTGACCAAAGCGCTTTCATCAACATCCATGCTCTTCATTTTTTGAGCCCCAGGGATCATCCCCATTAATTGCTTCAGGGAGCCCATTTTCTTAATTTGCTTCAATTGGTCCTGAAAGTCTTCAAGAGTAAAGCTATTCTTTTTGAGTTTTTCCTGAATCTCATCTTTCTGTTCTTGATCGTAGGCCTCTTCCGCCTTGTCGATTAAGGTAAGAACATCGCCCATCCCGAGAATTCGAGAAATTACCCGTTCTGGGTAAAAAGGCTCTAAAGCGTCTAGCTTTTCCCCAGTTCCAATAAACTTGATCGGTTTGCCAGTTACTTTCTTTATGGATAAAGCGGCTCCTCCACGGGCGTCGCCATCCATTTTAGTAAGAACAATTCCATCGATGCCTATAGATTCATGAAAAGATTTGGCAACATTCACCGCCTCTTGACCCATCATCGAGTCGGCTACTAACAAAGTTTCGTTTGGCTTGACCTTATCTTTAATACGGCTCAATTCATCCATCAAAGCGTCGTCAATTTGCAGTCGACCAGCCGTATCAAGGATCACCACATGGACCATAGATCTTTTTGCCTGCAATACAGCTTTCTCGCAAATTGCTACAGGGTCTTTTAAATCTCCTGTAGCAAAAACATCGACGCCTAAATCGTTACCTAAAATAGTAAGTTGCTCAATTGCCGCCGGTCGATAAACGTCAGCGGGGACCAGTAAACATTTCTTACCCTCCTTTTTTAATTTCTTAGCAAGCTTTGCAGATGAAGTGGTTTTACCCGAACCTTGCAATCCAGCCATGAGAACGATCGTAGGTGGATTTGCAGAAAATTCGATACTTGAGACCAAACCACCCAAAAGCTCCGTCAATTCGTCATTAACGATTTTGACCATTTGGTGACCAGGGGTTAAACTAGAAAAAACTTCTTGTCCGATAGCTTTCTCTCTGATATCCGCTAAGAAATCCTTAACGACAGAAAGACTTACGTCGGCCTCTAGCATCGCAGAGCGTACTTCGTGAAGCGCTTCATCAACATCAGCTTCTTTTAACTTGCCCCGCCCCTTTAATTTTTTGTATATAGCCTCTAGGCGATCTGATAAATTATCAAACATATGTAAAAATTAAGAAGAGTTCTGTTTGGATTAAAACCTGTAATTATATAATAGCAAAATTCTCTGTCAAGGTTCACTAAAAATTTTTTAAACATCCTAACAATTTACAACACTATTTTATGAATCCAAAAGCCGTTATTTTGTTAAGCGGAGGCCTAGATTCCGCCACTGTCCTTGCCATCGCAAAAAATGAAGGGTTCCAAACATTCGCATTAAGCTTTGACTATTCGCAACGCCACTCTCTGGAATTAGAAAAAGCCAAAATATTAGCGGAAAAGTTTGGGGTTGCAGACCATAGAATCGTCAAACTAGACCTATTTGGCGGTTCGGCTCTAAACGATAATATTCCAGTTCCAAAAAACCGCAACGAAAATGAAATAGCTTCAGGAATCCCCATAACTTATGTACCAGCACGAAATACCATTTTTTTGGCTAACGCTTTGGCCTACGCAGAAGTGAATGAGTGCGACAACATTTTCGTAGGGGTAAACGCAATTGACTATAGCGGTTACCCAGATTGTCGCCCAGAGTATATTTCAGCTTTTGAAAAATTAGCCAACCTTGCCACTAAAGCAGGAACAGAAAATAATAGACAACTTAAAATTCATACGCCCTTAATTAAGGATTCTAAGGCAGAAATTATAAGGAGAGGCCTGGAGCTAGGAGTTGATTATGGCCTAACCCATAGTTGTTACGACCCAAGCGACGAAGGGATGTCCTGTGGAGAATGCGATAGCTGCGTTTTACGTCTTAGGGGGTTCCGGGAAGCTGGGGAAAAAGATCCTATTGATTATGTCTAACACCAACAATGGTTCTGAATACAATAACGAAACCTCTAAAACTATTTTTGGCTACGAACGGACATAATGAAATAAGGACTTGCGAGTTGACGTAAGAAAAAATATTAAAGACACCCTTAAATATTATTATTTATAATTTTTAGGAGAAGACATGAATATCCAACAATTATCTATTTCTATTTTTCTTGTTTCCTCTTTGCCTTTGCT
>CAWVUN010000305.1:0-3264 GCA_963932495.1 uncultured bacterium | reverse complement strand
GAAGGTTGTTTCTTAGGATTTTTTTAATTAAATACAGATATTTTTTATCAATATAAGCGTCCAAAAATAATTTTTGGTTGTGAAACTAAAATCCGATAATCGATTCACTGTATAGTTTTTTGAATTTCTCTATTAAAGAAAAGATTGGTGGCAAAATAATTACAAGTAATTGAAAAGTGCAGATATAATTATTAAATTATTGTAACAAATTGACAAATTGACAAATTGGGAATTCAGACTATATTTATACTGGATATATAGTTTGGTTTTTTTATCTTTAACTCTAAATTATACGAGTATTGAAATGGGGACTAGGAAAAAATCGCGAAGCTTAAAGGATTTTTAATGGGTGCAGATCCCCGATAATTCTCCGAAATATTGGTTAGTTTTTTGGAGTATTTTGATGGCCATCTATTTTTTGATATAGTTCTATATATTATTTTTTCAAAGTAAGCATTTCAAGCGATTTGCCAAATTTTTCGGTAATAAAGTATTCCACAGTTTTCCAATCTCCATGATCATCCTGATTCATTTTGCACCATAGACAAACGTTGATTCTTGTTGGTTAATCTGGATGATCTTCGCTATATTCCATTAGCTCGTCTGGATGAACGTGAGAATTTTCTTTGCATTCTATGTTTTTCCCCCAGCAGTTTCTCTCCTTTTATGTTTATATAAAGCCATATCCAAATTGCAAAGTAGATCTTGGTCTTTGAATGGTTTTACGATGTATCCGTAAGGTTTTACAATTTTAGCTTGATCCAAATTTTTAGTATCTGAATAGGCTGTTAATAATATGACAGGGATGTGGAGCTGGTCGGAGATGTTTTGAGCGGTCGTTATTCCATTCATATTCCCGAATAATCGTATATCCATTAATACGGCTTCAATATTTTCATTTTGGGTATATTCAAGAGCAGCTTCGTCCGATGTCTATAGACATTGGAACATCATAATCGGCATTTTTATGAGTTTCCTTGATGGCAAATGCAACAATGCTTTCGTCTTCAACAATTAATATTCTGCGTTTCGTTTTCACCGTCATGACTGTTCCCCCTTCGGAAATTGAATTTTAAATTCAGTCTTATTTTTTATTCTAATTGTAGCTTCTCACCATTCGATGAGTTCGTACAATGCGCTAAGCGAAAGACAAGCACTGACGACAAAAAAAATAATCGTTTTCCTGAAAACAAGAGGGTAGGTTCGGATCAATATTTCTCTCGCAATAATTGCTGATAAAAATTTCCTGAGAAAATAGCCATACACGGTCATAATGCTTTCGACTCAATTCACAAGCGTCGCGAATCTAATTTAATAAAAAAAAAATGGCATAGGTTTAGTGGCCACCAACGATAAGAATAATCGCTTGACTCTATTTCAAGAAATAACATAACCGGGTAAATTCAAATTTAGGATATATAGTAATCAGAAGGAAAATCTACTCGTAGCTCTTCTCGAAAGATATAACGAGTATTTTTTTAAATATTGTGGATGATGTTTTTTCTGCAGCGGACCCTGAAGATAAAAAATCTTTAAAATATATGAGCTATTTGAGTCGACGTTGAAGAAAGGCAATCACGATAAAGCTTGTTTATTTGGAATGTTAGGAGCAGAACTTTCTACGCTGGGAAGTGCCGTAGTGGAACGAATTTGTTATTTTTATAATGAAAACAAAAAATCGTTCTAAGTCGGGTTAGGGCTTAGAACGATTTGGTAATGCAAAGATAGCGTTAATGTTTTTGCGACAAATCAATTCAGTTTATTTTGAAAACATTGAAGCGAATTCCTCGTAGCCCTCAATCTTCAGTTTTTCAGCGGGAAGGAACTTCAATGATGCAGAATTGATGCAGTACCTCAATCCCGTTGGTTTTGGACCATCTTGGAAAAGATGTCCTAAATGAGAATCTGCATTGGTAGATCTGACTTCTGTTCTCACCATTCCATAAGCTTTATCTCTTTTTTCAACCACGTTAGCTTTTACTAGGGCTCGGGTGAAAGAAGGCCAGCCGGTTCCCGATTTAAACTTATCTTTCGAGCTGAAAAGCGGTTCGCCAGAAACGATGTCTACATAAATCCCGTCTTTTTTATTATCCCAGTACTCGTTTGCATATGGGCGTTCCGTTCCATTTTTTTGAGTGACCTTGTACTGCAAGTCGGTTAATTTTTCCTTCAATTCGGCTTGAGATGGTTTGGAATAACTATTGCTAATATTTAAAACTTTGATGGGTTTATAAACTTTATCTTTTCCCCAAACTCGATCGATGAATTGGTCGCGTCCAGAGCCAAACCGATATGTGTGATAATGAGTGGAACTCTTTTTATAAAAATCTTGGTGGTATTCCTCTGCTCGGTAGAACGTTCCCGCTTTTGAGATTGGCGTTACGATTGGTTTATCAAATTTACCGCTTTTAGCCAACATGGTTTTAGACTTTTCTGCCAATATTTTTTGTTCTTCGTTGTGATAAAAAATACCAGAAGCGTACTGCGATCCTCTGTCGACAAATTGCCCGCCAGCGTCGGTTGGGTCCATGTTTCTCCACAAAACTTCTAGCAGGTCCGAGTATGAAACTCTCGTTGGATCGTAATGAACTTCTATCGCTTCGATATGACCTGTAAGGCCACGGGCAACTTGTTTATAAGTTGGGTTTTTTTCTGGTCCTCCAGTGAATCCAGAGATGGCGTCGTAAACTCCATCGACTTCTTCAAAAGCAGACTCGGTGCACCAGAAACACCCTCCCGCAAATGTGGCGATTTCCATTTTAGACATGTCCACTTTTTTCACCGAATTTTTTGAATTGGGCGCGCTGAAACCGTTCAAAGTCCATAACACTCCAACAACTATGGCAAACAAAAAAGCAATGTAGGTTGTGTATGGTTTATTCATTTTTTTATCTCCTCGACAAAGTCGTTTAATCGTCAAAGTGGTTAAGCAAGTTATTTGCTGATTTGTCGTCACGGGCTAAAAAGCCTTACATCTATTTTAATGGATTTAAATTTTTATTGGGCGGGTTTTTATATCGGAAACCTTATGGTCGTATTTCTTGATATTTGAATGATTTAGCAATGAGGTAAGAGAGTTTTAAAGGATTTAAAGACGGCATCCCTGGCGTTTTTAACATCGTTTTTTTTACGCATCCGTTGGTTTTGTTGTTTGGTAAGGTTTCATACGCCGTTGGAAATCAATAGGTGGTGGTCCTATTGTCGCAGAATGAATTTGACAACTTCTAACTAGATCCTTTCCTTCAGTATTGCTCAGGACAGACT
>CAWVUN010000304.1:0-3290 GCA_963932495.1 uncultured bacterium | reverse complement strand
AGACTCAAAATAATTTTGAAGAAACTCAGGAATTGCTTCGCGATGATCGCGAAGAGGAGGAATTTGGATAGTATTTTTAGTTAGAACTTCAAACAATTCTTTATTTAATGAGCCTTTTTTTACAAGTGTTTCGAGGTTCTTTGAAGATGAAGCAAAAACTCTTATGGGTAGAAAATCTAAAACCGTTTCGTTTTTTTTTATCGTTTGATTTTTTAACGCACTTGATAGTTTTTCTTGAAGTCCTTTTGATAAAGATTCAATGTTGCTTAGGAAAACAGCTTTTTCTTTTGCTCCAGATGGATTTTGCGAAGAGATACCGTTCTTTTTCGACGAGCAGAATAATTGGGCTTGGATATCTTGCATACGTCTTACGGCGCAATTTAGTTTAATGAACGGGCGGTCGTTTTGCTTACTTTGTCTATGAATTGCTTGGGCTACTAATTCCTTCCCCGTTCCTTTTTCCCCGCAAAGCAAAATAGGGCGTGAATTTTTAGAAGCGTTTTTAACTCCTTTTTTAACGTCGATCATCATTTGAAAGCGGAGGATTCTATCTATCCTGTCGGTAAAGTCGACTCGATTTTGCGGTGTGATTCCTTTGCCCTCTTTAAGCCCGTTAGAAACTGCTTGCGTGATTTGGTCAAGTGAAAAGGGTTTTTCGATAAAGTCGATAGCACCCAACTTAGTGGCTCGAACGGCAGTGTCAATTGAAGCGTGACCAGACATAATTAAAACAGGTAGTTCTTTTTGATAGGTTTTGATGGTCTTTAAAACCTCAATACCATCCATGCCTGGAATCCAAATGTCTAACAATACCAAATCGGGAGGATCATTTTGAATCCGTTCGAGAGCTTCAATTCCATCTTCAGCAGACGAAACGTCGTAGCCTTCATCGGATAATATTCCGTAAAGTGAACTCACGATGTTTTTTTCGTCGTCGACAACTAAAATGCGTTCTTTAGGCAAGGCGGCCTCCTCAAAAATCGTTATATTCGATATTGTTTCAAGCGTAACTATTTTATCTTTTGATAAAGTCTAAGTAATATATTTTTTTGCCTTGGATTAAATAATTTTTTTCGTATTTAGACTGAGGGATGTCTTCTCTTGAATCGAGAAACTGAAACGATCCGGCTTTATTTTCTAACGAAGAATTTTCAAGATAAGTCAAGATATCTCGAGCGTAAGACTCTGTATCGGTAGCAATTCGAAGTTCTCCCGATGAAATTAACTTATTTGATAGAATTTCTATAAAGCTTGGGGTTAAAAGACGTCGCTTTATGTGGCGTTTTTTTGGCCAAGGGTCTGGAAAATTAATATAAACTGCTTGTAGAGTTTCTTTTTCAAAGATACTTTCAGTTCTTTGTCTGGCATCTCCATAAACAACATGAATATTTTCAATTAATCGCTTATCCGCTCTCGTGATCGTTTTTCGAATGCCTTTATGATACATATCGAGTCCCACGAAATTTGTTCTAGATTCTCGCATGGCCATGTCTATTAAAAAACTGCCATTACCAAAACCAATTTCAAGCTGCATGGGATAATCGTTAGGAAATATTTGAGCCCAATCAGGAGTGGTTTCCAAATGAGAAAATAAAGGGTGGTTAGAAACAATCTCTTGGAATGGTATTAATACTTTAGCGGCCATTATGATTCTTTAAGTTCTTCCATTACTTCGTGAATAGTTTTTAAAGATTTTAGTTCATAAACAATAGTTTCTCCTGCAATTGTTATTTGAACTTCATCCCCCTCTTGCTTACCCAATAATGATTTACCTATAGGAGAGCCCGGAGAAATTTTCCCTTCGTCAGGGGATACTTCTTCGGGAAAAACAAGATGGAAACTTTTCAATTTACCTGACTCTGGATCTTCGAGGTCTACTTTACTACCTAAGCCCGCTCTATCTTTCGGTATTCTATTTACATTTAAAAATGTAATGTCCGAGATTCTTTTTTGTAGGAGAGATATACGAGCTTCTAAAAGCATTTGCCTTTCTTTTGCGGCTTTATAATCCGCATTTTCTTTTAAGTCTCCCATGTCGGTTGCAATTTTCAAAGCTTTTGGAATATCGACTTTTAGTTCGTGTTCAGATTCCATCAATTCTTTTTCTAATTTGTCCAATACAGGCAGACGCATTTAATTAAGACTCCATTTAAAGTTTTTCGGCGGCCTTTTTACAGGCTCCTTTAAGGATCAGTAGTCAATCACAAAGGCTCTTGGAAAACCTTTGGATTTTAGTATGTTTAATAAGTTCCAAGTTTGGTCAAAATCATTATAGCTTCCAACTACCACGCGGTATGACTCTCCATCGCTAGAATTTACTTTTTGTATGAAACTTCCTTGAGTTTGACTTTTTAGCTCGTTTGCATTTCGAAGATCGTTAAAAAAACCAACTTGAACTCCAAATATTTTGGAGTTTAAGTTTTGGGTTGTTGGGATATGACTCGGATAGTATGTCGTCTGTAGTTCAACGGAAGCAGTGCCATTATCTATCATATTTAGTTTCTTTGCAGCTGCAAAGCTCAGATCTATGATTCGATCTCCAATAAAAGGCCCTCTATCGTTAACTCTCACAATGGTTTCTAAACCATTATCTAAGTTAGTTACGCGAACTCTTGTATCGAAAGGGAGCGTTTTATGAGCGGCAGTTAATTGGTACATATCATAGTACTCTCTATTTGATGTCAATTTACCATGAAATTTGGGTCCATACCAAGAGGCGATCCCCTTCTGAATAAAATTTCTTGAAGAAGATATGGGGTAGTAAGTTTTTCCCAGGACGCGATAGGGGCGACTTGATTGAAACTTAGTTTTCTGAGGTGTTGGATTGAACTTAATCGGCGTAAGCTTGTTTTTTGAACAACCTATTGAATAAAATAAAATTATTAGCGGTATGAGCCAGTAAAATAATTTTTTATAGAAAATTATTCTAATAAAAGTTAGGTCCATTGTGTTAGAAACAAGTGGTAAAAGGTAGGATTAATGGAGATTAACTCAAGAAATCACAAAGAATCAATTTTTAATTTATATAAAATATTGTAAAATAAGGCTTAATTTGTATGCTACTAATTGTAAATTTTGTTTAAATCAAGGTCAACAAAAATCCGTAAGTTTTTCTTTATGCTTTTGTGCCTAAAGCCTACTGAAGCAAATTTAGTTTATGCGTGAAAAAATATTAGAAGCGGTTAATTCTCAACAAAACTTACCGCCTTTGCCGGACTTTTTCATTAAATTCGAGTAAATTATTGACGATCCAGATTCCTGTATTGCTGTTATTTCAGAATTATTAAATG
>CAWVUN010000303.1:0-3305 GCA_963932495.1 uncultured bacterium | reverse complement strand
TTCCTCAAACCTCATGTGTGTAGTCCAGCCAATATCTAATTTCTCTTCAATCAATTTCTTTGATAGCTTTCTAAATAAAGCAGGAGGATAAGATTCATCGGTAAAATGAAAATGACGGTTTCCGTATTTTTCTTTTAGGAATCGGATTTCGTCGATAATCATATCGACTTGTTTTGTTCTGAAACCTTCTACATAACCTTGGAAATGATCGCAAAAAGTGCATCGCCCCCAATAACAACCTCTCGTCGCCAAATAAGGCAATATCAATTCTGGAACAAAGTATTTTTCTAGAGGTAAGCCGTCAAAATCAGGCGGAGGTAACTTTGCCATGTCTTCCGCGTATACTTTTTCGTTTGCGTGAATGCCCGTATTGTCGCGATAGATCAAATTAGGCAGTTGAGAAAAGTCCGTCTCACCTTTTTCAATGGAATTCACCAATTCTAGGAATGGGTTCTCCCCTTCATATATAATGGCCGAATCATACAAATCAAAAAGCTGCTCATTCTTAACCAGCTCATCTCTTAATCGAGTGACAATGTTACCGCCAATACAAATGTGAATATTGGGGAATTGTTCCTTGATTAGTTTGCAAAAAGTAAATGTCGAAATCAGTTGTTTTTGTTGAACAATAGAAATTCCAATCACTCCAGGTGTATTTTCTTTTAATTGAGGCTCAATCAAAAACTTAAAAACATCCCGATAGACATTAATTTGATCGTCGTCCAAGGCTTCCAATATTTCCGAAGACATAAATGGTTTATAGACGATATCGGTTTCGATTGGAGGAAAACAAATTTGAGCAGGATAATATCCTAGCGACACCACTGACATAATTTCATGCAGTGAATTATTCGCCCATTCCAACTTTTCTATTTCATAAAAGTCTTCGCTTCGAAGAATCGCTTTCGCTTTATCAGCTCTTTGAATCAAGTCTTGGAAAAACTCTTCAGTACACGCTGAAAGTTCGACTTTCAATTCAATTTCTTCTTCATCCAATGTTTGAGCTTCCTCAAGCCGTTGCAAATGAAGAAGCTCAAAACCAATTCTCTTCTGAACGTGACGCAAAAAAATTTCCCCAAACATCAGGTCGTACATTTCTACATTTATATCCATTTGAGTTACATCATGACCCGCAGGCCTTAGCAATGAAGTCAAAGCTGGCAAACTCAAATAAGGTTCCGATGGTAACCAGTCGGGTGGAAATAAAAGAGTCACTTTCATATTGGATTCCTCAAATAATTGAGACTGTTTGCAACATCATACTTTGCACAAAACTTTATCGTCTTCTTCAGGACCTGATTTACTACCCGTTAACGCATCTTTGCCATATTTATCTAAATACAGCAAAAAGTGTTCACGCGGCATAACGCCCCATAGCTTAATACTTTCAAAAACATCTTCGGCCATTTTGATACAACGATTGTTAAGTTCTACCGCCTCTTCACGGCTCATCCCAACGTTGATTTCAAAGTCTAAGTTCATTGCTAAATCGGAATCAGGATCACTAATAACCTTTGTAATTGAATATTTTTCAGGATATTGAAAAACGCTTGAGTCTCTGTTTAAAAGAAAAACTCCCGGGCCAAAAGAATGAATATTATCAATATTGTCTTTTAGAAAATTGATAGTGTCCATCGCTTCTTCCCGAGTTTCTGTCGGGAACCCAAAAAACAAAAAAGTGTGATTCCAAATTCCAGCATCGCTGCTTTTCCTCAATGATTCGCGTTCAATCTCCTGATTAGCACCCTTATCAATCAAAGATAGTATTCTATCATTTGCGCTCTCCATTCCAAACATCAGAAATATAAAACCTGCATTTTTCATTTTCAAAAAAAGCTCTTCATCCATTACTTTTTCAAACTTCAATAAAGCCAAAGATTTTAAATCAAGGCCTTGCTCCAATATTTCATCCGAAACATCATTTAAGGAATGAGGTGAAACAGCTTCATCCGAAAAAGTAAAATACTTGGTCCCATATTTTTCAGATAGCATTTTTAATTCAGATACCATCTGCCTGGTTTTTTGTTTACCGTAGCGATGACCATAAACATAACTATGAGTACAAAAAGTGCACTTCCCCCAATAACAACCACGACTCTGCAATACTGGTAAAATTGGATAGGGGGAGAGGTATTTCTCCATTGGTAACCCGTCAAAAGTAGGAGAAGGCAATTCTTCAAAACGTAATTCAACGCGATCTTTATTAAACCGGACCAATCCGTTATCTAAGTAAACCAAATTAGGGGAAGTATCTAAAGGGTCGTTATTTTTTAATCTTGTTAAAAGCTGGTGAAGAGGCTCCTCTCCTTCGAAAGTAATAATTGAATGACAAAAGTCCTCAAAAAATTCAGGTTGTTTCTCTAATTGAGAACCGGCTACGCTAAATATTGGGCCGCCTAATACAACGTGAAGATGCGGGTATTTTTGCTTTAACATTCGAGCCAAAGTCAAACCAGGAATTATTTGCGAAATACCTATAATCGAAATACCTACTACGTCGTAATCTTCCCAATTCTCAGTTCCCAATAAAAATTGGTCATACAGCCAAATGAAGGGATTTGTTTCATCGTCCTTAGCCGCTAAACGTGCTCTTCTAGAAGATTCTTCGGCTCGAGAACCGCTTTCAAACGTGGACAAACTTAATATAGATGGTACGTATGCATCAGAAACCAATTTCAGAGCGGACTTGATAACCATGTCCGCTTGCTGGTAGAAATCAAAATTAAAAAAAAGATCTGGAGTCCGCATGACCTTTTTAGCTTCTTCAATTTGCGAAATAATCTGTCCTGAAAATTTCTTCCCAGTCGCTAATACATCCATTAACGACTTATCTTTAAACGTTAGCGAAGGTTTTGCTCGAATCGATTCAATCTGCTGCTCTATTCGGGAGACGGCCTTATCGAGTACCGGCTTTGAAAGAAAAAGGTCATAGGATTCTATGTTGAAGTCCCGTTGTTTGACATCCCAATCTTTAGACCTCAAATAAGACGTCAAATAAGGCGTACTTAAGTAGGGCTGCGATGGGTACCACTGGCAAGGGAATATCAGGATTGTTTTCATGAGATCTATAATACCATTTTTCAAGCAATAACCCAAAATCGTTACCTTAAATTTGCCAACGTTTTTTTTGGGGAGATACTTTTGGAACATCTATCTAAAAAAACAATCGATCGTATCCATTAAAAGTATTGCCGAAAAACTAAATTTTATTTGACTTGAAATTCCCAAAACGTATAATTAACGGCTTATCCCAACCTAATAAAATAATTTTCCAAATTTAAAAACATTTACTAGAAAATGACAAT
>CAWVUN010000302.1:0-3308 GCA_963932495.1 uncultured bacterium | reverse complement strand
CAGCCTCCAAAATTGGCTGACCAAAGTTTTCGTAAAGAGAAGGATATACAAACACATCGGAATTTTGATAAAAACTCCACAATTCTTCTTGAGGTTTAGGGCCAACAAAGTTTATTTTTTCTTCAACCCCTAATTCACTTGCGAGTTTTTTTAACTCATTTAAATACCCAGATTTTGCCACACTTGCGGTTTCCGCTTCTCCTCCCACAACCGTCACTTCCACTGGAAAATCCATATGACTGATAGCTTGAACTAATAATTCTACTCGCCTGACTCGCGCTAAACGCCCCACGAATAGAAGACGTAAAACATCCCTATTTTTTTTTATTTTTTCCGAAGCCTGAGGAAGGTCGATCCCCATAGGAATTACTCTGATTTTTTTCGGATCGATTCCAAATTCAATCCCATCCTCACGCTCAAATTTAGACGAAACTACAATCGCATTTGCGCGACGCGCCACTACCTTGAAAGTAAACCAATCATAAATTTGATAGGGAATTTGTGGAAGACCTGGAGGCAGGTATTTTTTATATCCCAACAAAGAACCGTGGGTATTCAAAATAAAAGGCTTTTTCTCCATACCAGAGAAAAAAAAACCTAAGTCGCTTTGGAAGTTTCGATAATTGTGAGCATGTAATATATCAAAATTTTTTAGATGGCTTGCCATCCCCAAACTAACGCAATAACGCATCAACCGAAGTTGGTTTTTGCACCGCGTAACACTAACGTTATCTATTTGTTGTTTATTTGGCAGATCGGGATCGACATCGCAATAAGTCGTTAATACTGGTGAAGATATCCCTAACGTTTCTAATCTATTTGAAATTTGGAAAGCTTGATTGACCGGACCACAAACGTAGGGCAAGAAGGTTTCGATCGTTCGTAAAATTCGCAAGAGAATTATTTAAAAAAGGCTTTTAAGGAAAGACAAAAGCATCAGAAAACTTTCAAAGTTTTCCTCGGCGGGGAACCGTCTCTTCAAATACTGGTTCTTCTAGAGCTTTACGCATATTTTCTTTTTCCGTATCAAGAATTGCTACATGCTGGGTCAGTCTTCTAACCTGATTGGTCAACGCAGAAATGCGTATTGAAAAATGAAGGCAGATGACCATAAGAAACATGAGGCCGAAAAAAAATAAGGTCGATGTAAATAAAGTAGCTCCTACTAAATCTGAAATCCACTTAAGTAATCCTTCAGATATGGAAAGCATCAACATGACAGCACCTGTAACTAGCCATCCCATCGAATATTCTTCCGTCAAATGTTTTCGCCGGACTAATTCAAAAACATAGGACAACAAAAAGATGCAAAGTAAAATAGCTATGATTTTAATCTTAGGAGGCATCATTTAGGGTCGGGTCTATTTCTTAGCAAAGTCACCATGATGGAAAGGGCCATTTTAAAAACATAATATAAAGTTTTATGACCTCGATGCATTGTTTTGTTTTGCGCGTTCGGCTTCATGGCAACGGGTATTTCTTTGACCTTAAAACCATGCCGGTGCAACAAAATAATAAAATCCGCATCTGGGTAATCGGGCGGATAAAAGTCGCTTGCGGCAAATCCTATAGCTTTCCCTTTTGCCGCTTGAAAACCTGAAGTGGGATCGGTCACTTTCCTGCCGACAATAACCGAGGCAATCGTTCCAAAAAAAAGCATTCCAGCCCGTTTTAAAAGACCCGCTTTATACTCACAAGCACCTAAGAACCTAGAACCTATCACAACATCGACATCTTGGGCTCTAACAGCTTCAAGCAATGAATTAATATATCTAGCGTCGTGTTGACCGTCTGAATCCATTTGAAGAACTATGGGAATTTTCCGTTGGTGGGCATATAAAAACCCCGTCTGGAGGGCTACGCCATAACCCGAATTGTAGGGTAAGGTAATAACCTTAGCTCCCTTTTTGATTGCAATCTCCGCTGTTCTGTCTCCAGAACCGTCGTTTATTACTAATACTGGAATTCCAGGAGCTTCCCCAAAAATATCGTCCAACGCCTGACCTATATTTAACTCCTCGTTAAAGGCAGGCATTATAATTAGGGTATCGCTTACAGGAGGCATAAAGGATTCTTTCTTTTTTGAAGAACCCGGATTATCGCCCAAAGCTGTGGATTCTCCAGGCTCAAGCGTTTCTGTTTTCATCTTTTTCGATTTTACGGCAAATTATTTTTAAATTGGCAAGAATATTTCCTTTAGTTTACCCAGAACGGTATAAAAAGTTGGTTTTTTTAAAAATTTTCGCTCGGGTGAACTTACTCATCCGCTATTATTCGATTACTTCGAACGATAAACCTTAATCAACTATCTAAATTCAAAACCGTTCCTAGCTTTGCTTATAAAACACGCTATAAATAATATAAAAATATAGATATATTCGTATATTTATCGCCACGAGCTTTTTTCCTTAACCATCATTTTCTGGGCTTATTGTATCCCAAATGTAAGTCACAGTAAATAGGAGGATTATTGGGTTTCTACTTGAAAAGGCAATTATCTAAAATAAAATAACTTGATAACAACGATTTTTAAGAATTAGCAAAAATATATAATTCAAAAATAAAAAAGTATCATTTTAAAGCGGTATAAAAAACGTTTTGCATTAAAAGAAAAGCATCTAAAATACTGATATTCGAACAATTAAATGTATTTAAGAATTGTAGAGAAAAATATTTATTTTACCTGGTTATAAACTTATGAATCTATTTTCTTATAAACAGGGAGGTGAACTTAAAAGCGGGTAGAAACTTCCGGCAAGAAAAGAAGTTACATGTAAAAATAAAAGGCCTCTCAAATGGCAGGAGGCCTTTTATTAAGTAGGATCGGCTTAAATAAAATTTATACGGGCATTGATTGATCTAAATTCATTTTTTTGGATTTGTTCTTTTTTTTTCTTTTAGAAGCACCTACAACCATCTTTAAAGTACTACGTAACCTAAGAGTTAAGACTTTTAAAATTGGAATTAGTGCGTTTGGATTTGTTTTAGATAAAGTTTCAAATTGATCTCGGGTGATTTCTTTAATTCTCACATCACTCACTGCAGTAACAGTTGCTGACCTAGGATGCCCATCAATTAATCCCATTTCACCAACAATATCGTTATCTTTCAAAACCCCGATCACCATTTTTTCGCCAGCATCGCTAGTTTTAGAAATTTCAACTTTACCAGATTCTATAATAAAAGCGGCATCACTAAAGCTTCCTTCTTTAAATAAAACTTGCCCTTTTTTTAGTGTGTACTTTGCACTCATGTTATTTCCTTTCATCGTAAACAAACATTGTTTTGACTCTATCCAAATGCAATTT
>CAWVUN010000301.1:0-3322 GCA_963932495.1 uncultured bacterium | reverse complement strand
ATTTTGTTCCTGAATCAAAAAATATTAAAGAACTCCTACAAGAGTTTAAAAAACTAAAAAAACACATGGCTATTGTATTAGACGAATTTGGGAGCGTTTGTGGACTAGTTACCTTAGAAGATATTTTAGAACAGCTAGTCGGGGAAATTGACAGCGAAATGAGAAAAGACGAACTCCAATTTGTAAAGTTAAGCAATAACCAATATGAAGTTTCAGCGACACTCACGCTTGCAGAATTTAACGAGACGTTTCAAAGTGAATTACCAGAGAAAAAATTCGACACTGTAGGAGGAATGGTATTTGGTTTTTTGGGCCGAGTACCTAGATCGGGAGAATTTGTTTCTTACGAAAACTATAAATTCGTCGTTCAAAAAATGAAAGGGTCTCGAATATTAATGCTCAACTTAACGATCATGGAACGTGATAAAAAAGACACTGAAGGTTCCACAGTGGAAGAGAAGGTTGCCTGATGGAATTACCTTCCCTATTGATCCTAGTTAGTTTTTTCATCCTACTAGAGGCTTTTTTCTCAGGCGCGGAAATTGCACTTATTTCATCGAATTGGATCAAAATACAAAACCAAGCGAATAAAGGCGATAAAGCGGCGCAAGCCGTTACTAAGTTGTTGCGTTCTCCAGACCGCTTATTCACAACCACTTCTCTTGGAACCAACTTAGCTGTTGTATCCAGTGCCTCCTTAGTCACCGCTTATATGGTTGAGCGGTTTGGCAACCGTGGAGACCTTTGGGCAACATTAATTTTATCTCCTATCATTTTACTATTAGGCGAAATTATTCCAAAGGTGGTTTGCCAAAATGCCGCAGATGCTTTCATTTTAGCCTTTGTCCGCCCCTTAAAGTTCTTTTACAAAGTATTTTCTCCTGTAGTTTGGTTTTTTACTTTCTTTTCTAACATCTTATTTAAAAAACTAATGAAACTACCTGAAGGGCCAGCTCTTGGGGCTAATAGAGAGCAGCTTCAGAAAATTGCAGAGCCGGATAGCCCTACCGAATTAGACCTTACTGAGAAAAAACTAATTCATAAAATTTTTAATTTTGGAGAAATAACCGTAGAACAGTGCATGGTTCCTCTCGTGCAAATTCACGCTATACAAGATAGTGCTACTCTAGAAGAGGCTCATTTAATAGCAAATGAAACTGAATATTCGCGACTCCCTGTATTTCATAATAGAATGTTTAACTTAATTGGGATCTTAAATACTTTTGATTTACTAAACGAACCCAAAGACAACACACCAATATCTTCAAAAACTCTCATTAGACCCGCCTACTACGTCCCTCCCAACAAAAAAATTGACGACTTATTAAAAGAGCTACAACACAGAGGATTGCATATGGCTTTTGTTGTAGACGAGTTTGGAGGCTGTATCGGGGTTGTCACGATGGAAGATTTATTGGAAGAAATTGTAGGCGAAATTGAAGACGAGTTTGACGAACAAGAATTAGAATACGAAGACTATGCCGATGGCAGTTTTATCATTGACGCAGAAGCGCATATTGAGACGATTAACGAAAAACTTAGTCTAAACTTACCTCTTGGAGATTATGAAACTCTAGGAGGATTAATGATTGATCGCTTAGAAAAGATACCTGGTTCAGGGGATCAGGTCATTGAGGAAGACTATCGACTAACAGTGAAAGAATCTGGAAAAAGAAAAATCAATTCAATTATTGTCATGAAACTAAATGGCCCCACTCAACAACCAAGCAAGGATTAATCATAAAAAACATAAACTTCAATATACTTTAAATCTTGATTCCTCTAATATTTTTTAACTCCTGAAAAGCAGACTGCACTTCTAAAAACTTCATGTGCGCCTCCTCTACTCTTTCATCTCCCAAATGTACAAACCTATCAGGATGCACTTCCCGTAATTTACTCCGGTATGCTTTCTTAATTTCAATAGCGTCGGCGGTAGGTTCAATATCTAAAACAGTATAAGGAGTTTTCAAAACTTCCAAAGAATATTTCAGGCGTATTTGATTATGCGCTATTGGATCAATTTTTAAATATCCTGCAAGATCGTCAATCAAAATTTGAGCCTGCTCGATTTTTTTACCATCTATCAAACTCACTTGGTAAGCTAGAGCTAAAACCAAGAGACGATATTTCCCATTAGTGGACTCAGCTAGTTTTTTGGCTAAATAACGCATCTCGGGGTCTACTCTTTTGACTTCCCTTATCATTTCGTTGATTATTTTTAGCCCATCGCTTTCATAACCCAAATTTTTTGAAAAAAATTTGTGAATTATTCTAGCCTGATCAGCAGAAAGCCCGCGTGCAGACAACGCAGTTTTAGTTAAAACTCCTACTAAACAAGCGGTAAAGGCCGTTTCGTCTAAAATACCAACCAAGTTTTTATTAAGCTTTTTTTGCGACCGTTTGGTATAAAAATGCTGAACAGCACCACCAACTAAAGCACCTAAAGGACCACCTTGCAACAATCCTAAACCCGCTCCAAGAAACCAAGACATATCATCCTCAATTCATGCAAAAATCAAAAAAATAATAATATAATACCCCTTTTTAAATAAACCCAAACAAATTAACGTTTATTATGAGAACAACCCTAAAGACTTCGAAATACCTCTATTTTAAACTTGTTACAAACTGTTGCCAACCAAGTTAAAAACTAAAAGGATCACTTATGCTAAAGCACATAGTTTTATTTAAACTAGCCAAAAAAACTCCTCAAAACTTAGAAAATGCCGTATCTTCTCTAAAAAGCCTTGATGGAAACATAGAAACACTGAGATTCATTGAAGTAGGAATAGACTTTAAAGGAAGCGAGCGATCATATGATATCGCATTGACAACATATTTTGACAACAAAGAAGGTTTGGAAGCATACGCCAAACACCCAAATCATCTACCTGTAGTAGCAGTCATGCAAGAGCTTTGTTCACAAAGAGTTGTTGTAGACTATGAGCTCTAATGTTTAAGCAGTCTACAAACTTTCCAATTTTTATTTATTAATATAATAAGAATTATTTGGTTGCAAAAACCAAAACTAATTTGTACCTTTGTAAAAATATTGGTATAATCTCTGATTTCAATTTTTGGAGATTGAAAAAGATTCAGCAGTAAACAGATCTATCCTTAGCTAAGTTTAAAAGAACAAAAAACACTCACCGGCGTTTATATTAATTTTTTTTGCCAAAATTAATAAGGAGAATCGGAGTGGCAACCAAAAAGACAACCATAAATAAAGTAAAGGCTAAAAAAACAACCACCCCAAAACCTACTAAAAAAAAGGTAGCGAGTCAAAAAGTATCTGTAAAAAAGACGATGAAAAAAGTGA
>CAWVUN010000300.1:0-3325 GCA_963932495.1 uncultured bacterium | reverse complement strand
AAATAATTCGCCAATCCACCTCCAACTAATCCAAAACCGCTAACAAAAAAAATTGGCTTTTTTTCATTCTATCTCTCCAAAGAATAGCCTAATTATCCATGGCATTAAATCGCTTTTAAAATAAATAAGTCGCCAACAATCCATTTACCTCTATCTTTTCTAATATTAGCAGATTGATTTTTTTCGACTACAAATCCAGTTTCTTTTGCAATTCTATTTATATAATCCGTTGAGTGAGAAAATCTACCCGATACCTTTAAGACAAAATCATCATTACCAGAATGCGACTCGGTTGAAAATACAAATAAAGCATTTTTTCGCGCTTGCTTCCTAACGGCATCGAAAACCATTATTAAGTTTCCAATATAAACAAATACGTCTACCGCAAAAAACAAATCAAAGGTTTTATCACTGCATGTTATAGATTCGCAAATTTCTCCTTGTAAAAGATTACTATAGACATTTTTTCTTTCCGCTAAGACTAACATTTTTTTAGACGCGTCAATCCCTGTCAAACATTCAGACAATTCCTTTATTGCTACTCCCGACAATCCTGTACCACAACCCAAGTCGACAACATTTTGAAACATAAAATCTTCAGGAACGCTACTCGCAATCAACTCTTTCAATAAATCTGGAGTTTGATAACTGAGCTTATTTACCAATTCTTCCTCAAAAGTTGGAGCAAAGCGATCAAATAACTCTTCGATATATCCTAATGGAGCAGACTCGACAAATTCTCCCGAAAAAGCTGATAACATATGTCTAGCCGAATGATTAGAGGGATCTAGTTCCACCGCTAAGCTATATTCTTTTCTAGCCTCATTAAGGTTTCCCAATTCTTTAAATAAAATACCTAAGTTAAAATGCGCTTCTGCAAAAAATGGATTTGCTTCTAAAGCTCTATCATAGGCATTTTTTGCCTCCTCTAGCTGATTGAGTAGTTTCAACACATTACCCAAATTATTGAAAGCTTCAGCGTATTCAGGGTAAAGAGACACTGCATTCTGATAACAAAAAACTGCCTCGTCCAATTTATCAAAATCCTTCAAAACATTCCCAAGGTTATTAAACGCTTCCGGGAATGGTTTGATTTCTAAGGCTCGGCGGTACGCATCTTCTGCTTTTTCCCATTCCATTTGATCGGAATATAGATTACCCAATGTATTATAGGGATGAGGCAAACTAGGATTTATAGTGATCGCTTTTTGGCAGGCTTCTATTGCTTCGTCAAGTTGCTTTAAATCTCTTAACGCAACTGCAAGATTTGCCTGAGCGTCAGCGTTTATTGGATCTAACTCCAAAGCTTTTCGATAACTTACCGCGGCTTGATCGCATTGCCCTGAAACCCGTAAAGTATTTCCCAAATTATTGTGGAAATTAGGATTCGATGGATCTATTTTAATGGCTTTACCAATCAGCTGCTGAGAGGCCTCATGATCCTCTTTTTGAAAATATACAACACCCAAAAGATGAAGAGCGTTCGCGTGATCTGGCTGAAAACTTAAAATTTTTTTATAAATTTCTTCAGCTTCGTCAAATTTTTTATCTAAGTGAAATTGGACGGCCCGATTTATTTCTTCTGCTATATTCAAATCGAATATTAGGAAAATAGTGTTTAGGATAATTCTTGAAAAAACTTGATAAATTACTCTTAGCTTAGCATAGCTAAAACACGCTTTAGATGACAAGATCAAAACTTTTTTCTGCAAAAAAAATGGCAACCTTATCCGCAAATGCGATTGCCGAAAGGTTGTCCTAACGCCAGCTTATTGGAAGAGATAGCAGGTTAAACTAGTATTTAAAATAAAATCTTTGATACTACTTCTTAGTTAAAGAATCGATTAGAAAGCCATATGTCAAAAAGTAAATACACTCAAAAAAGGTTCATTAAAATCGTGGTTACTTAATAATATCAGTTAAATTTGAAAACAATTATTAATAAGCAGCTTTGTCTATAACCTATAACTCTATATTTTTCAAAATATTAATTTTCGAACTCTCTAAAATAGTCCCAAACGGGTGTAAATACAAAGCAATAGAAAGAGTCAACAAGTTGAAAATGAAAGGTAAGGGGCATAGGATGTTTCTAACTTGGCGACCCCTGAGATCATTTTAATAAAGACAAATTAATTAACTTGTCACCGCCTATAAACGATTTTCAGTCTATACATATTTTAAAACCCTCAAATCACAACTTCTAATCCTTCAAGAAAAAAAATATAGCATTGATTATGACTATCAATACTACATTTTTTATTATAGTATTTATAAAATAAATTTCAAAATCATTGATAATTAAATCGTAGCTAAAAACAATGGATCAAGAACTAAAGATTCTACAAGATTATTTAAAACAAAAAGGCCTTAGGATGACCCCGCAACGGGAGTCTATTTTAAAAGTTTTTATTAAAAATGAAGGACATTTAGAAATCGAAGGGCTTTTTGAACAAGCCAAAGCTATAGACTCATCTATTGGGATTGCGACAGTCTATAGGACAATCAATCTTTTAGCCGAATGCGGGCTGGCGAGAGAAAACTCTCTTCCAAATGGGAAGAAATTTTACGAACGCTTATTTCGACAGGGTCATCACGATCATCTAGTTTGTAATGGATGTGGAAAAATTGTGGAATTCGAGCATCCTCTCATAGAGCAGTTCCAGAAAGATGTGGCTTTAAAACACAATTTCATGTTACAAAACCACCAAATGGCTCTTTACGGCATCTGTTCCGATTGCAAGTAGTAAAAGCAAGGAACAAAACCTCAACTGCTCTTTTGCTCCTCGCTTTTTTTCATTTCTATACTTATCCGTGCATGTTCTCGGCAAGGTAGTTTTGGATACCAACATCTTTGATGCATTGAAATTGAGTCTCTATCCAATCACAAGCATCTTCAGTATCCTCTAATATACTGTCTAAAATTTCCTTAGAACCAAAATCTCTTTTTTCAATACAAATAGCAATTATTCTTTGGAGCCTTTCGACATGATCACATTCAGCTTTATATTGATTTTTTAGCTGTTCTTCAACAGTCTTTCCTACCATGATCGTATCGTATTTTTGCATATCAGGAGAGCCGTCTAAGTAAAGGATTCGGCAAATCATTTTATCCGCGTGTCGCATTTCATCCATCGATTCGCTTCTATCATGATCAGCCAGCTTTTTATATCCCCAATCTTCTTTCATCCTGTATTGAACATAATACATATTGATCGCCGTCAATTCCGCCATCAAAACTTCATTCAAAGCCTCTATAACTTGGGTCTCGCCTTTCATAAATAACCTCCTAAAATATTCAATCAAAAAAAATTAAAAATAATCTATA
>CAWVUN010000299.1:0-3338 GCA_963932495.1 uncultured bacterium | reverse complement strand
TTGAATAAAACTGCTCAGTTCAGATTCTGATAACTCTGCTTTATTACCGTCTTCTTTTAACCCGCTATAAATCAATAATCCATCTTCTTCCTTAATCGAAAGTGTTTCCATCTTCCACCCTTCGGAACTTTCTATCAATTCGCCAACTGAAAACCGAACTCTGGTCAAAGGAGCGGCTGACTTTACATAAACGCGAGTTTCGTTGCCAGCAGGAAACAAAACTGTTGCCCTTCTACCTTCGACTTCCATGACTAAACCCAATCCTAATTCCGATTCTGTATCGCTCACCCAACGTTGACCGGGAGCAATTTGATTTATTTCTTTTGACATATAAATTTGCTAACTATTTATAAATAATTAAAGTTATGTAAGGTTTTAAAAGAAGTGAAAGATTAAGAAAATTTACTGAAGGAGGGTTTTTCAACTAATAGAAAAATATTTATAGGGTCACTTTTATAAATTTTTCATTTAACTTTTTTGTTATTCAATCTTCTCATCTTATCCGTATATAAAATCTCAAAAATGCTTAAGGTCAGGTTTTCCTAGAGGATATACATTAAAACCAATATCAAACAACGCTTGATGGTCCAGCAAGTTTCGACCATCAAATACAAAGGAAGGTTTTTCCATTGAGTCGTAAATCTTTTTAAAGTCTAAATCCTTATAACAAGACCATTCAGTCACTAGAGCAATCGCATGGGCTCCTTCTACAGCCTTATACGGATTTTCCTCAAACTCAAAAGTTCCTTCGCAACCTTTTAAGTCTAAACGAGCATTAGGTAAAGCATGTGGATCCGTAATACAAAGCTTAGCTCTTTCTTGCAACAATCCCAGTGAAATTTGGTGCGCTGGCGCGTCTCTGGTATCACCCGTATCTGGTTTAAAAGCAAAACCAAATATAGCAATTTTTTTATCAACTAATGTGTTAAACATTGCTTTTGTGATTCTTTTTACAAAGCGTGACATTTGGAAACTATTAATAGCGACTACTTGTCTCCAATACTCGGCAACTTCATCTAACCCGTGGTACTCACACAGGTAAACCAAGTTCAAAATATCTTTTCTGAAACAAGAACCCCCAAAACCAACGCCCGCATTTAAAAACTTTCTCCCTATTCGCGAATCTCGACCAACTGCGTCGGAAACTTCTGCAACATTTGCTTCCGTTACTTCACAAAGGGCAGCAATACTGTTGATCGAGGAAATACGCTGAGCTAAAAACGCGTTAGAAACTAATTTAGAAAGTTCACTACTCCAAAGATTGGTAGTTATAAGTCTTTCTCTTGGGACCCAATGCTCATATACCTTGCATAGTTCTTCCCTTGCTTCTAATCCTTCTGGAGTTTCTTTTGAACCGATCAAAATCCTATCTGGGTCTTCCATATCCATAATAGCCGAACCTTCAGCTAAAAATTCAGGATTGGAAAGAATTTCAAAATGATGACCGCCTTCTCCTGAGTGCAATATTTGATCTAATGTATCTGCCGCCCTGACAGGAACAGTACTTTTTTCGACAATTATTTTATCCGAAGTCGAAACCTCCTTAATCTTCCTTGCAGTTTTCTCAATAAATTGGAGATCAGCCGCTTTACCAGCACCCTCGCCAAACGTTTTGGTTGGCGTATTGACTGAAACGAAAACAATATCCGCCTCGCTAATCGCTGAGTCAACGTCTGTGGAAAAGAATAAGTTTTTTCCTCTGACCCTTATAACACGTTCATTTAAACCCGGTTCAAAAATTGGCAAAACATCGGAGTTCCATGCGTCGATACGCGGTTGGGAAATATCAACAACAGTAACTTTATATTCCGGACACTTGTTAGCAATAATGGCCATAGTTGGCCCGCCTACATATCCTGCACCAATACAAGCGATTTTTCGATGAAAACTTTGACGGCTCATTTAATAAAATTATTTCCTAAAAAAAAAGGCTCGGCCCCAAAAGGACCGAGCCTCAAATTTGTCAAAAAGTTACCCTTTATAATTAAAAGATTTCTTTTTCTTATTAAAAGGCTTAGTACCTTTCTTAAACTTCAACTTATTTTTCTTGATTTTCCAATCCTCAATAATTAGAGGAGTTTCTTCAGACTTAGCTGTTTGTTTGTTACGTTTTTTGATATGTTCTAACCGCTGATCTTCGTTATCTTCGCTCCAATATTTATCCGTTTGATGAACTTTCTTTTTCCGCTCTTCATAATTAAATTTGTACTTATCGTGAAGAGTTGGTTGGAATGGAGTATTTTTATGGGTATGACACCGAGTACAAACATTTGCGTAGTCCCACCTCTGACCAAACTTCTCGGTTTCTGCTTTCTTAAATTTACCTTTGGAATTCTTCATAATCAGACGCATTTCCGAGCCGCCCGCAACCGAATGGCACATTTCACAACCTACTTGTTCCAGACTCGGTTCTTCTGGGTCAATTTTAGTGCTAGTGCTTTTGCCCTTTTTATTTTTACTCCCTGCTGGTTTGAAACCACCCTTTTGCTTGTAACCGGTCGTGTGGCATCTCAAACAATGCGGATCAGCTGTATAGTCCTTTTCAGGATCTAGTTTAGCCCTTACCTTAGCTTTTTTTCTCACTCCAGCCTTTAATAAATTAAAGGTACCTCCATGAGGGGACTCTTTCCAAGCTTCATAATACGGATCATGACAACTACCATTACATTTGGCAGCACCGACATACTTCATTTTCTTAAGGCTTGGCTTTTTCTTTTTCTTTTTTGCGAATGCGTCATCCGCTCCACCTAACGCAAGAGTTAGGCCAACGAAAACCAGCACTAATACTTTAAAAAACTTTCCCATTTCCCCCCCAAAAGGCAGAACAAGTTAAAAATGTACCTTATTTTAGGCTCAGAAAGATTAATATAAAACCCTATATGGGTCAATATTAAAATAATTTGAGTTTGCTCTCAGCATTATATATAAAAAACTAACAAAGTTAAAGAAAGTTGAGGTGTTTTCAAAAGTCCAACATATAGTAATTAACAACATACCTCATTTTAAAGTTAAGCTTATTCTACTTTTTGTTTGATTTTCTTCTATCACAATCTAAATTTAAACTATTGTTATAAATGCCGGAGTTATAGGTAAATGTAGAGTATGGGAAGATGATCAAGCCGCGTTCCTTTGACGTTCAACTGTTTCCTGATCTATTCCATCAATGCACTTTAAGCCATTAATAACATCGGCTAGTTGCCTAAATCCTCTCAGTTTTCGCCAGCTTTTTTTTGCACTCCATCCAAGTTTGTAAACTATGGTCAGTATGGTTGTCCTACTCACACAGGCACGGGTCTTTTTAGTTCTCAACCGAATCGTAGAAAAAGTTGATTCAATCG
>CAWVUN010000298.1:0-3347 GCA_963932495.1 uncultured bacterium | reverse complement strand
GATTTTAATGCTCGATAATTATGATTCCTTTACTTACAATTTAGTTCAGTACCTTGGAGAATTGGGCGCAGATATACAGGTTCACCGATCGGATAAAATAACACTTGAAGAAATCGGTCGATTGCAACCGGAAAAAATCGTTATTTCTCCGGGGCCGTGCACCCCAGAAAAAGCCGGCATTTCTATTGAACTAGCTAAGCATTTTGCGGGAAAGGTTCCTTTGCTTGGAGTGTGTCTTGGTCATCAATCTATTGCTGTTGCTTTTGGCGGGAAGGTAACAAAAGCCAATAAAATCATGCATGGCAAAACTTCTGAAGTTAAACATGACGGTAAAAATTTGTTCAAAGGTTTGCCTGATCCTTTTGTCGCGACTCGTTACCATTCCTTGATTGTGAAGAAAGAGGACTTACCCGATTGTTTTATGGTTACCGCTCAAACTGACGAGGGCGAGATTATGGGAATAAGGCACAAGGAACTTTTTGTCGAAGGAGTGCAATTTCACCCCGAGTCTATTTTGACAAAGTACGGTCATGATTTATTGAAGAACTTTTTGGAGATGCCAGCGAGTTAAGGAAACCAGGGAAATAAAAGGTAGCGTGCGGTCCTGCGGATCAGCGAGATTCCTCAACCCTTCGAGTGCCTCAGGGATGGCTCTGCTCAAAATGACATTAAATCGAGGCGAGGTCCTTAGGAAGTAAAATAAGGTGATCGTCCTTCGACAGACTCAGGATCACATTTGTTTGATTGTTCTGCTTTTAGTTCCTTCATTGATTAGCGGGAAAAGCTCGTCATACTCTTAATACGACATTTCTTTATTTTTTATTTTAGTTTCTTGATTTAGTAGTAGAAGTTTTAATAAGTTCAAATTTGAATATGATTCCTAAGGCTTTAAAAAAAATTATTGAAAGACAAGATCTCCCAGAAGCAGAAATGGGACAGGTCATGACTCAGATAATGGAAGGGCAGGCGGACCCTGCTTTATTAGGTGCTTTTTTAACCGGTCTTCGTATGAAGGGAGAGACGGTTCAAGAAATTGTTGGCGCGGCAAAAGTAATGAGGAACAAGGCCGAAAAGATTTCTGTTTATGCCGATAAAGTTTTAGACACTTGCGGAACCGGTGGCGATGGAGCCGATACGTTTAATATCTCCACTGCGTCGGCTTTTGTTGCGGCAGGTGCTGGAATTACTGTTGCCAAACACGGTAACAAAGCGGTGTCGAGTCGGTCTGGAAGTGCTGACGTTTTGGATAAACTTGGTGTGAATCTCCAAGCGAGTAAAGCGACTATTGAACGGTGCATAAATGAAATAGGAATTGGTTTTCTTTTCGCGCCTTTAATGCATCCCGCTATGAAGAATGCCGTTGCCGTGAGAAAAGTGCTTGGCATCCGAACAATCTTCAATATTTTGGGACCGTTGACGAATCCGGCTGGAGCGAAATATCAAGTGATTGGCGTTTACGATCCGCGTTGTTTGATAACGTTTGCTGAAGTGTTGAAAAAATTGGGCTCGAAGAGAGCATTTATTGTTCATGGGTGCGATGGGTTGGACGAAATCGCTTTGACTTCTAAAACTTATGTTGCAGAGCTCAACGATGGCGATATAACTAATTATGATATTGAACCAGAACAATTTGGGTTGGAGAAGTGTCGTATCGAAGATTTAAAAGGCGGCGATCCCGAAAAAAATGCGTCAATCATTCAACGTTTGCTGGATGGCGAAAAAGGACCTAAAAGAGAGGTGGTTCTTTTAAACTCCGCGGCGGGAATTGCTGCGGTAAAAGGGCTGACTTTAGAAGAAGGATTGAAAGAGGCTGAGACGTCGATCGATTCTGGTTCTGCCAAAAAAAAGTTAGAATCTTTAATTGAAATGTCTAAAGAATAAAACCGAGAGTAATTTTTCTATGGCCACCAAACTTGACGAAATCTTTGCGCACAAGAAAATTGAGCTGCCAGAGACTAAAAAAGCACTTCCTCTCGAAGTGCTTTTAAAAAAGATAGAAGAGAATCCACGAAAGCCTTTAGATGTTATTTCTGCATTAAGCCGAAAACCAGGTGGAACGAATATCATCGCTGAAATAAAAAAGAAAACACCGTTTAAAGGAGTGCTTCGGGAAATTGATCCGGTTGAGTTGGCAAAAACTTATGAATTAAATGGAGCCGCAGCGATCTCTGTATTAACGGAGTCTCATTTTTTTAACGGAAGCTTAAACTTTTTAAGCGAAGTTAGAAGCCAAGTTAATATTCCTCTATTAAGAAAAGACTTTATTTTTGACGAATATCAAGTTTATGAAGCGGTGGCTTTTGGCGCGGATTTTTTCTTGTTGATAGCGACTTATCTAGACGAAAATGATTTGGATAGACTGCTTAAGTTGGGACAAAAAATGGGTTTGCCTGCTTTGGTCGAAGTGCACGATGAAGACGACTTGAAAAAAGCGTTAGCGGTCAATGTGGAAATTATTGGGGTGAACAATCGGAACTTGAAAAATGGCGAGACTGATTTGAATATTTCCCGTAATCTTTTGAAAAACAATTTTGCGGATGGACAAATCATTGTGTCCGAAAGCGGTATTAAAGAACGCAGCCAGATTGAAGAACTCGCTAGCTTAGGCACCCATGCGTTTCTGGTTGGCGAATCATTGATGAAAGCGGATGACATCCCTGAAAAACTTCGCGAACTGTGCGGTACCTAAAATGGTTAAGGTGAAGATTTGTGGTTTGACCAATTTGGAAGACGCCGAGTGGGCAGCTAAATGTGGAGCGGACGCTTTAGGATTTATTCTTTCGGATAAGGGACCACGATATTTACAAGAAGACATTGCCTCTTCGATAATCCCTCAACTGCCTCCCTTTGTTTCGAGAGTTGGGGTTTTTGTAAATGAAGAGGCAGAAACGATTAAGCGTATAGCCGATTCTTGTAAACTGGATTATGTCCAACTTCATGGCGATGAAACGCCAGACTATTGCGATAAGCTGAGAGACCGGGTAAATTGTAAGATAATCAAGGCGTTTCGAGTTAAAGGACCTGAGTCGTTGGAAGTAATGGGGAATTATTCCGTGGATAGCATTATACTGGACGCTTGGTCTCTAGATGCGCATGGCGGTTGCGGGGTTACTTTTGATTGGAATTTAGCTTTGGATGTAGGTTGTTCCATTATTTTGGCAGGCGGTTTAAACCCGGAAAATGTCGACGAAGCTGTTAAACAGGTCAACCCATTTGCAGTAGATGTTAGTAGTGGAGTGCAGTTCTCCGCAAGAACTAAAGATCCAAAAAAAGTACTGAAGTTTATTCGAGCTGCAAAAGGTATCTCTGGAAAGGATAACTAATGAACCAAACAAAAGTCCCCGACG